>JACMIM010000906.1 GCA_014381165.1 Roseiflexaceae bacterium | reverse complement strand
AGAGAACAGAGAATAGAGAACAGAGAACAGAGAACAGAGAACAGAGAACAGAGAACAGAGAACAGAGAACAGAGAACAGAGAACAGAGAACAGAGAACAATCCGTATTTGTTCCTTGTTCTCTGTTCTTCGTTCTGCGCTTGTTATTCCTTGTTCTCTGTTCTTCGTTCTGCGCTTGTTGTTCCTTGTTCTCTGTTCTTCGTTCTGCGCTTTTGCTCGTCGTCCGCACCCGTGCTATACTAGATGCTAACACGGCGTTGAGGCAGAGGAGTACCTGCGAGAGCCGCCATCAGCGAGCCGGGGCCAGTGCGAGCCCGGTGGCAGAGCAAGCAGGGAAGGGCGCTGCGGAGCCGACAATCTACGAAAAGAGATTGCAAGCAGGTTATCGGAAACAATCTGCATGCAATAACTGGGGTGGAACCGCGCGTCCTCGATGCGTCCCCAGGCGATATTCATTCGCCTGGGGCTTTTTTGTGCCCCAGGTAACGTAGGGGTCAGGAATCAGGGGCTAGGGTTCAGAAAACGATACACGCTTCTGAGCTCTGATGCCTGATCCCCGGCCCCCGCAACCGGAGGTTGCTGTATGCCTGCACAAACTCTCGAACAGGTTGTCTCACTGGCCAAGCGGCGCGGCTTTATTTTCCCCAGCTCGGAGCTGTATGGTGGCCTCCAGGGCGTGTTCGACTATGGCCCACTTGGCGTCGAGCTGAAGAACAACATTCAGAACGACTGGTGGCGCACCAATGTGTACCAGCGCGACGACATGGAGGGACTGGACGCCGCGATTCTGATGAATCGGCTGGTCTGGAAATACTCGGGCCACGAGGAAACCTTCAACGATCCGCTGGTCGACTGCCGCAACTGCAAGAGCCGCTGGCGCGCCGATCACATCAAGGGCACCTGCCCGAACTGTGGTTCGACCGACCTGACCGAGTCGCGCCCATTCAACATGATGTTCAAGACCCAGGTTGGCCCCGTGGCCGATCCAAACTCGTTCGCCTATCTACGGCCTGAGACAGCTCAAGGCATTTTCGCCAACTACCAGAACGTCCAGCAGACCATGAGCCGCAAGCTGCCCTTTGGTATTGCGCAGATCGGTAAGGCTTTTCGCAATGAGATCAACCCGCGTAATTTTCTGTTTCGCGTGCGCGAGTTCGACCAGATGGAGATCGAGTTCTTTGTTATGCCAGGAACCGACGAGCAATGGCATGAGCGCTGGCTGGAGGCTCGCCTGAGTTGGTGGGAAGGCATTGGCGTGCCGCGCACACAAATTCAGATTTACGATGTGCCACAGGGCGACCTGGCGCACTACTCAAAGCGTACCTACGACCTAATGTACAACTACCCCTCGCTTGGCTACGAGGAGATCGAGGGCATTGCCAACCGCACCGATTATGATCTCGGTTCGCACTCACGTGATCAGGACAGCCTTGGCCTGACGGCGCGGGTCAGCCCGAACAGCGACAGCATCGCCAAGCTGACCTACTTCGACCAGGAATCAAAGCGCCATGTGGTGCCATTTGTGATCGAGCCATCGGCGGGTGTGGGCCGCTGCACGCTGGCCGTGCTGTGCGAGGCCTACGACGAGGAGATGGTCAAAGCGCCCGCCGCCGAAAAGCTGGAGGCGGTGCAGGCCGCGCTAGCGGCATTTCTGAAATCGGCGGTTCGCAACGAGGGGTTGCGCGGCGAGCAAAAGGAGGCGCTGGCCGCCGAGGGCGCGGCGATTGGGGCCGACTTGGCTACCAACCTGGGCCGAATCGAGGCGCTGCTGGCCATGAGTGGGGCCGACCAGATCGAGCTGGGCAAGAAGTTGCGCGGCCAGGCCCAGCCGCTGGTTGACGAGAGTTACCGCACGGTACTGCGCTTAAAGCCGAAGCTTGCGCCGATCAAGGCGGCGGTGTTCCCACTCAAGCGCAACCACGACGGGCTGGTCGAGACCGCGCGCGGCCTGCGCAAGCGCCTCCAGTCCAGTGGGCTGCGCAGCATCTACGACGACACCGGGGCGATCGGCAAGCTGTACCGCCGTCAGGACGAAATCGGTACACCCTTCTGCATCACGGTCGATTTCCAGACGCTAGAGGACGGCAGCGTGACCGTGCGCGACCGCGATTCAATGCAGCAGGAGCGCGTCGCCCAGGCTGAGGTCGAGGCATACTTGCGGGGAAAGATGTGAGTGACAAGATGACAAGGTGACAAGGTGACAGGGTGACAGGGTGACAAGATGAGTTTGGGCATCTTGTCACCCACTTCGCGCGTAGAACAAAGCGGGGGTTTGGGGCGCAGCCCCCGAAAAATACTTCTCTCTTACTTTTACAACTCTAGCGACTAGAGCTGTTAGGCGTAATCACATGCTCGTTGCAAGAAGAGCTACCGCCCGCCCCGGTGCGGTCGTCGCTTGAGCGCATTCGTGGAATTGGCAAGCCGGACGGCGTACCACCAACCGATTCCGAGATTAACACAGGCTACGTGGAGTATCTTGCGAGGAAGTATTCGTGATCCGTGCGCTGCTGATCTGCCCAGTATAGCCCGCCGCAAGAGGCGGGCGTAGACGCGGGGCTAGCTCCGCAACCCCGGTCGTGGCGACGCGAATTGTTCCACCCGGCGCGTTGGGCACGCTGGCAACGACTAGGTGGAATTCCGCGCGACGCGCACGCGGGGGCCAGCCCCGCGTCCACACCACTAATACAGGCTTCGTACAACTTCCTATCGACATCATGCTTACGCTGGAAACAGCCGCTTATCGTATAAATTTAGATGACACGGTGACAAGGCTCGCTTGTCACCGTGTCACCGTGTCACCGTGTCACCGTGTCACAGAACTTGCTCCAGCTCGTCCAGCAGGTGGTCGAACTCGTCCATGGCGGCCTGGATGGGCGCGGGTGTTTCCATGTCCACGCCAGCGCCGCGCAGCAATTCGATCGAGGGCTTGGACGAGCCGCCGCCAAGGAAGTTCAGGTAGCGGTCGATCGCCGGCTGGCCCTCGCCAGTAATCTGCTTGGAAAGCGCCAGCGCTGCCGAAAGCCCGGTGGCATACTGGTAGACATAGAAGTTGTAGTAGAAGTGCGGAATGCGCGACCACTCCAGCGCGATCTCGTCGTTAAGCGTGACCGCCGGGCCGTGGTAGCGCCCAACCAGTTCGTAGTAGTTCTGGCTCAGGCTTTCTGCGGTGAGCGGTTCGTTACGCTCGGCGCGCTGGTGAATATCCAGCTCGAACTCGGCAAACATGGTCTGGCGGAAGATCGTGCCGCGAATATCGTCAAGCTGCTGGACGATCAGGCGGCGGCGCAGCGCGGGGTCGTCGCGCGTCTTCAGCATATGGCTGATCAGCAGCGCCTCGTTCAGTGTCGAGGCGACCTCGGCCACAAAGATCGTGTAGCTGCCGTAGGTGTAGGGCTGGGTTTTGCGGGTGAAGAACGAGTGCATCGAGTGACCAAGCTCGTGAGCCAGCGTGAACATATCGTTCAGGCGATCCTGATAGTTTAGCAGGATGAATGGCGCAGTGGTGTAGGAGCCATCGCTGTAGGCCCCGCTGCGCTTGCCGACGTTTTCATACACATCAATCCAGCGCTTGCTGAAGGTCTGCTGGAGCGCCTCGGCGTAATCTGGCCCAAGCGGGGCTAGCGCATCGCGGGTCAGTGCGGCGGCCTCGGCATAGGAAAAGGTGTACTCCGGCTCGTCGAACATTGGCGCGTACATGTCGTAATTTTGCAGCGCATCAAGGCCCATAATTCGCTTACGCAGCTCCATGTAGCGATGCAGCTTGGGCAGGTTGGCGTTGATTGTCGTGATCAAATTGGTGTAGACATCGAGCGGGATGTCGTTGGGCGTAAGCGCTGCCGCCAGCGCCGAGGGGTAGTTGTGCAGGCGCGCATTGACGACGTGGCCACGCACCTCGCCGCCAAGCGTGGTAGCCAGCGTGTTACGAATCTTGCCGAACGCGCTGTACATGCCCGTGAAGGCATCGTGGCGCACGCGACGATCGTTATTCTCCATGAAGCGGCCGTAGCGCCCGTGAGAAAGCTGCACCTCGTTGCCGTGTTCGTCGTTGATCGAGGGGAAGTCGAGATCGGCGTTGGTCAGAATGCTGAACGTATCGCTGGTGGCGCGGGTTACATCGCCAAGTTGCGCGATCACATTCTCGACCTCGGCGGAGCGGACGTGGGCGCGCTGGCGCGAAAGCTGGTCGAGCTTGTAGGCATAGACCTGCAAGCCTGCCTCGTCCTGCTGCCACTGCTTGAGCGTCTGCTCGGGGATCGCCAGAATCTCCGGCTCGATAAACGACAGCGCTGCCGAGATATGCGCTACCGCCGAACCGGCGCGATTGTCGAGCGCCTGCCCGGCCGTGTTGGTGGTATCTGAATCGTGGCGTCGCCCAGCGTAGACATACAGTTGCTCCAGCTGCTGGCCCACACTGTCGGCGGTGGCAAGCACATGAAGCAGTGCCTGGGCGTTCTGGCCAACTGTGCCTTGCAGCGCGGCCAGCTCCGGCGCGCGGGCTTCTAGCGTGGCCAGTTCGCGATCCCAGGCTGCGTCGTCGGCGTAGATCGTCGTCAAATCCCAGGTATACTCGTCCTCTAGCTCCTCGCGGCGGGGGACTTTGGTCGTGTCATTCACGGGCTGCCTCCTTCAATGTGTGCTTGCCAGGATTTTAGCATTGATCTGGCGGGCTGGAAAGCGCGGGGGCACACTAGCGATCCAGCGGGCTGCGCACGGCCCTGCCGCCGCGATTGAGCACATGGGTGTAAATCATCGTGGTGCGGACATCGCGGTGGCCAAGCAGATCCTGAACCGTGCGAATATCATAGCCATCTTCGAGCAGGTGGGTCGCGAAGCTGTGGCGCAGCGTGTGGCAGCTGCCGTGCTTGGCGATGCTGGCCTCGCTGATGGCCTGCTTGACGGCACGCTGCAGGATGCCTTCGGCGATGTGATGCCGACGTTCAACCCCCGAGCGCGGGTCGATCGAGCGGCTGGCGGCGGGAAAGACGTACTGCCAGTGCCAGGAAGTTGCCGCATCGGGATATTTTTCGGCCAGCGCGTAGGGTAGGTGAACTGCGCCGAGGCCCGCCGCTAGATCGCGCTGGTGCAACGCTTGAGCCGCCACCAGCTGCTGTTGCAAGGGGCCGATCAGCAAAGCTGGGAGAACTGTCACCCGGTCGGTCGCGCCCTTGCCCTGGCGCACTATCAGCTGGCGGTAATTGAAATCGATATCCTTGACACGCAGGCGCAGGCACTCCATCAGCCGCAGGCCCGCGCCATACAGCACGCTGGCCATAACCCAGGGCTGGCCGTGCATGCAGCCGAGCAGCCGCGCCACCTCGTCGCGGCTAAACACCGTTGGCAGCCTGGCCGGCCTTTGGGCGCGCTCGATGCCCTCGATACGCGGCAAATTGATCCGGAGAACCTCGCGATACAAAAACAAGAGCGCACAAAGCGCGCCGTTTTGGGTCGAGGCGGCTACTTGCTGCTCGACGGCCAGGTGGGCCAGATAGGCGCGGATATGCTCGGCACCCAGCTCGGCCGGATGGCGCTTGCCATGGAAGAAGATGTAGCGCTTGATGGTGTGCAGGTACGATTCCTCGGTGCGCAGGCTGAAATGGCGCAAGCGGGCGGTGGTGCGTACCTGGTCGAGCAGCGGCGATGACACGGCATGTTCCTGTGTACCTGAAACGTGTATGTAGTATACCAGAAATCTCGTAACCGTGTAAGTGGCATATGCGCCCCCAGAGCCGCGCGGCTGAAGCCGCTGGCTGAGGGTACGAAGCCCGCCTGCGCGGGCTGAAGACAATTTCTAGCCCGCGCAGGCGGGCTTCGTCATGCTAGCCCGCGGCTTCAGCCGCCGGGCGGTCGGACATCGGCACGTCAACGCATTAGTCGCCAGCTAATCCGTGCTACAATGCCGCTATGTCAAGCGATTATGTCGGCCAGCTACGCCAAATCCAGGGCTACCAGAATCAAATCTCCCACGTCGAGCTGCTGCCGCCGCGTGCTGCACACTACGGCGAGCCATTGCAGCCGCTACACGCCGCGCTCCAGCGCGCCCTGGCCGCGCGCGGCGTGAGCAAGCTGTACGCTCACCAGGCGGCTGCGCTGGATGCCGCCCGCTCCGGGGCGCATATCGGCATCGTTACCGCCACGGCTAGCGGCAAGACACTGTGCTACCAGCTGCCAGCCCTGGAGGCCATCCTGGCCGAGCCAAACAGCCGCGCGCTACTCCTCTTCCCGACCAAAGCGCTCGCCCACGATCAGCTGCGCTCACTTCATGCCCTGCTCGACGCGCTGGAGCAGGATTTCGCTGCGGAGAACGCAGAGAACTATAGCAAACAGGCGTCCTCCGCGCCCTCGGCAGTGAAATTGTTCGCCGCATCTCTGGATGGCGACACGCCCCGGCCCGAGCGCGAGCGCGTGCGCACGCGAGCGCAGATCATTCTTTCCAACCCAGATATGCTGCACCGCACAGTGCTCCAGGATCATGGCCGCTGGGCGCGGCTGCTGGCCAGCCTGCGCTATGTGGTGGTCGACGAGGCGCACATCTACCGGGGCGTGTTTGGCTCGCATGTGGCGCTGGTGCTGCGGCGGCTGCGGCGGCTGTGCGCCCACTACGGCAGCGCACCACAGTTCATCTGTTGCTCCGCGACCTCGGCCAACCCCCAGGATCACCTGGCCGCGCTGGTTGGCGATGCCGTTCAGGTGATCGACGGCGACGGCGCGCCCCAGGGTACACGCTCGTTCGTGTTCTGGAACCCGCCAGTGATCGAGGGGTCAGGGGCCAGGAGCCGGGGTTCAGGAAGAGCCGAGAGGACGGGAATTAGCGGTCAGGCTGAAGATAGAAATGGCCGTTCCCTCAACCCTGATCCCCCAACCCTGGCCCCTGAATCTGGCCACCGCCGCTCGACCAATATCGAAACCTCGGCGCTATTGGCTCACCTGATGCGCGGCAGCACCAAGACGCTGGCCTTCACGCGCACCCGCCGTGGCGCGGAATTGGTGCTGCGCTACACCCGCGACGCCCTAGGAGGACAGGGCAACTCCCGCCGTTGGAATGGTGTGGACAGCCCTCAGCCCTCAGCCCTCAGCCCTCAGCCCTCAGCCCGCGGCCAGCCCGCGCTCGTCGCAGCATACCGCGCTGGCTACACGCCCGAGCAGCGCCGCGAGCTAGAACTCGGTTTTCAGAACGGCAGCCTGCTCGGCCTGGTCAGCACCAATGCCCTGGAGCTAGGTGTCGACATTGGCGGGGTCGATGCGGTGCTCATCGCTGGGTTTCCCGGCAGCGTGGCCAGCACCTGGCAGCAGGCCGGGCGCGCGGGCCGCAGCCAGGGTAGCTCGCTGGCCGTGCTGGTGGCCCAGGACGACCCGCTCGATCAGTTCTACATGCGCCATCCCGATGTGTTCTTCGCCCGCCCGCACGAGCACGCCCGTATCGCGCTCGACAATCCCTATATTCTACGCGACCAGCTGCGCTGCGCCGCCGCCGAGTTGCCACTGCACGATGCCGACGAGCTATGGTTCGGCCCGACCTTTAAGGCCTTGCGCGATTACCTGGTGCGCCATGGCGACCTGGTCGGGTTCGTCGACGGCACGGCCGGCTCGACCGAGGGCCGACCGGCGGCGAGCGTCAACATCCGCAGCGCCGACGGCGATCCAATCGCTCTCAAGGACGCCGAAAGTGGGCGCATGATCGAGCAAGTCGCCGCGACCCGTGCGCCGTTCGAGGTCTATCCCGGCGCGGTCTATTTGCATCAGGGCGATAGCTATCTGGTGAGCGAGCTGACCCAGCGCATCGCCTTGGCCCGCCGAGCCGATGTGGACTATTACACCCAGACGATCGAGGAGACCGATATCACGATCGAAAAGCTGCGCGAGCGCCGCGAATGCGGGCCTTGTGCGCTGCACCTGGGCGTGGTGCAGGTGACGCGCCGGGTAACCGGATACAAGCGCAAGCGCCACTATTCTGGCGATGTGTTGTCCGAGCATGATCTCAGCCTGCCGCCACAAAGTTTTCGCACGGTTGCGGTCTGGTGGACGGTGCCAGAGGCGCTGGTGCGCCAGGTCGATGCGGCCTGCGAAGACGCGCTGGACGGCCTGCACGCAATGGAACACGCCGCGATTGGTTTGCTGCCGCTGTTCGCCCACTGCGACCGCGCCGACATCGGCGGGCTTTCGACCGACCGCCACCCCGATACCGACATGGCCACGATCTTCGTGTACGATGGCGTGCCGGGCGGCGTGGGCATCGCCCAGGTCGGCTATGAGCAGGCCGAGGCTTGGTGGGCGCAAACGCGCGCACTGGTGGTGGAGTGCCCCTGCGCCGAGGGCTGCCCAGCCTGTATTCAATCGCCGAAATGTGGCAATGGCAACCAGCACCTTTCGAAAATTGGCGCTGCGGCGCTGGCCTCACTGCTGATCGGGCAGCCAGTGCCGAGCAACCAGCGCGATCTGCGCGCCCCTGCCCGCGCCGACAGCTCGCCGGCTAGCTCACAGGCGCTCATTCACGATCTACGCGACCGGTTGGCCAAAGCCAAGGCCACGCCTGCTGGGCCACGCCGCGCCGCGCTGCTGGTGGCACTGCGCTACCGCATCACCACCGAACGCGGCGGCGCGCTCGATCTGGTGGCGCGTGGTGCGCTCGACCAGATCGAGCGCGATACGGTTGGGTTGTGAGAACAAAGAACAGAGAACAAGGAATAGAGAACAAGGAACAAAGAATAGAGAACAAAGAACAAAGCGCGTTCCCAGCGCCGAAGCGCCGGTCTATTGGGTGCTACGGCGTTTCAGCGCGTTCCCGGTGCTGAAGCGCCGGGCTAATTGATGGGTGCTACAGTTTGGTTTTGCGGTTCGCCTGTTCCCGGCGCTGAAGCGCCGGGCTATTGGGTTCTCCGTTCTCCGTTCTTTGTTCTTTGTTCTCTGTTCTCTGTTCTCTGTTCTTTGTTCTCTGTTCTTGCTGCTACTTCAAGCGTGCCACATCCTCAACCGTGCTGTCGTTGGTGTTGAAGGCGTAGATGCGGTCGACTCCGCCGCGATAGATCATCATGCCGCCGCCGCGAAAATACTGGTAGTGGCCAGTGCTGCCCACCTCGCGGGCAGTCGCCCAGCCCAGCGTGTTGCGCACAAAGGCGTTCTCGCGCCAGAGCTTGCCGAAGCCGCGGATCGGCTCGACCAGGCCAGCCGGCGGGGTTTCGCCGCCGCTGTTCGCGTCGCCTTCTTTCCACGTACCAGCAAAGCTCTGGAAAGTCAGCCGGTTGCGTTTGTTATCAAAGAAGATTATGAAAATCGCGCCCGGCCCACCGTTTGGCCCTGATGTCCAGACCAGCTGACCGCGCTCGAACTGCTGGGTTGCGATCGGCACGTTCACCAGCGGGAATGGTGCGCCGCACGAAAACGTTTCGCCAAAAGCCTGAGCCGTCTTCTGAAGCGTGCTGATTGTATCGGCGCATGCTCCGCTGTACAAGCCGTTGAGATCCCGCCCAAGCAGGCCGAGCAGCACCTCATATGGCGTGCCAGCGTTCTCGGGGTGCAACTCCATACGGCGGCGCTCGAAATATTGCACGGTGCCACCCCACTGTGCCAACTCCTCGTTCATGGGCTGCGAGACCGGAAAGCCAAAGCGCTCCAGGCCGCCGTTCTTGCTCCAGTACTCCAGAAACTTGCCACACAGGCTCTGGCCAGTTTCGGCAAAGTAGCGGCAACCAGGTTGGCGGCTGTTCGAATCGACACGCGGGAAATCCTGCCACTGCTGCCCACGGACATCTAGATACTGCACACCAAGGCGGCCTGCCAGCACGCCCTGGCCCTGCGCAGCGTGGTCTTCCAGGCGATCGCGCTCGAACCACTGGGTTGGGCCACTCCAACCGTCGTTATTCGACTCGGCGCGCGCATCGCTGATCGGCAAGCCAAACACGGCCAGCCCCCCATTGCGCTCCCAGTAGTCCAGCATTGTTCCTGACACGCACTTGCCGGTTTCGCTGAAGCAGCGGGTGCGCGGAGCTGCGTCGGCCGGTGCCGCCACAGCGAGCGAACTCAACAGCAGAACCATCAAGCTCAAAGCTACCATCATTCGTTTCATTGGGTGCCTCCATGTATTGGTGTTAGGAGTTACGCAGTTGCCCAAGAGCATTCATTCCACCTGCGGCGGGCGTGGAAATAATCAATAATTGTTTCGCTTTTGGTGCAGGGCACCAAAAAACGAAACAAAAAAGATAATTTTTCAACGCGGCCGCAGGCGGAAGACACCACCTGCGAGAATCCTAATTGAGTTGCACCAGCCGCTAGTTCGGCCCTGTGCGCTTGGGTACTGCATCACTATACGCCGCACGTAGGCGCGATAGAATAACGCCGCGCTCGCAGAAGGCTGCGAGGATGCTTGCATAGATGAGACGAGTATGAGATTCAAAAGAAATAGGTAGATTCCTACACTGTGTCAGAATATGTTCGCTGGCGAGTAGGAAATCCGTAGCTACGGCAGCGGTTTCTGATAGTACTGGGCGACACGCCCAGCGCTTGGGCGATCTGGGCCAGTGATTGGCGCTGTAGCACATAGAGATCGTGCAGAACTGCCGCTGGGATGTCGATCTCACGGAAGCGTGCCTGGCGGACTTGTACGCCGCAGCGCCGCAAGTGCGCACTAATCGTCGTGGGGCTGCATCCGTAGCGCTGCGCGAGCATGAGCGTGCTCTGCCCTGCCACGTAGAGCTCACGCAGTTCCTCGTAAGGAATCTCCACCCTTGGCCGTGCCATACATGCTCCAAAATACACTTCTACGTGTAAATACAGCTAAAAAAAGAGATCATAGACGCTACAGGTTGGCATTGTCATGCGAGAGACGCAAAATCTTGCGGCGCTCTCGTCATTCCAACTAGTTGATGAAATCGCGGAGGACTCCTCCGGAGCTACGTTTTGAACCGCGTGGACTCACGCGCACTCACAACTAACGTAGAATCGCCACACGCATAGTTATAACACGGTATCGGATGTTACGCAAGCGGCGGGGGAATTTCATCGGGCGGTGCATCGGCGGGCTTTGCTACCGTAATGTAGCCGAACTGCACGCGCTCGGCGATCATGGATAGCACTTTGAGCGTGGAACGGTGCGGCAAGTGCAGGCCTGTCTCCCACTCGCTAATCGTCTGCTGACGAACTTCTAGCTCGTCGGCCATCTCGCGCTGGGTCATGTTAAGGTGCAGGCGCAGCGCGCGGATTTGGTCTTTATCCCAGTCGTATTTTGCTAGCTGCTTTTTCGGTTTGTGCTGCTTTTCGGCCATTGCTCGTTCCCGTTCGCTCGATAAAGCATCCCCACCAGGATTGTAAAAAGAGCAGGGGTGTTTTTTCGGGGCTGCGCCCCAGGCCCCGCTGTGCGCTGACGCGCGTTTACAAATCATGGAGGCATGCTCGATAAGGGTTATCCATATTCACAAGTATCACTATTGTAACACGAGAACGGATGTGAATAGATTGTCAGTGTGTGTACCGTATCTTTTTGCGCTTCACACACGTTTGACAGAGTGCGGGTCTATATAGTATACATACCTCAACACAATCCCGCATCCAAAAGCCGAGTTTGTTCGGCAGTGCTGCTCTCAGCGGAGCCAGTGACACAGTACGCAGGCACTGTGCGCTCCCGCATTGAGCAAATTGTGGGCGCGGGGCCATCATTGTATACGTGGCACTATCTACCCCTCCACATCTCTGCTCGGTCGCGGTAGTACACTATTCCCACAGCCTGCCAGCACTGGACAGAAAAGGAGAGGCATTTGGCTATGCAGCCGCTACAGCAACGAGATGACCCAAAGCACCGCGCTGCGAGCCATATTATCCACGCGCTGGCGATCGCCGACGACCCAGGCCATATTTTGGTAGTCGAAGACCATCCTGAGTTCGGCCAGGCCATGGTTCAACAGCTCGAATTATTTGGCCACACGGTCGAGCTTGCCGCCGATGGCCGCTCGGCGCTGCGCCGTGTGTATGCACGCCAGCCAGATTTGGTGATTCTTGACGTGCATCTGCCGGATATCGATGGTTACGCCGTGTGCGCCGCGCTCAAGCAAAACCCCGAAACCTGGCGAATTCCGGTGATCATGATCACTGCTGAAACAGAGTATGAGGCACGGTTGCTTGGCATCGAGGCCGAGGCCGACCAGTATCTACACAAGCCAGTGGACGCGCGCGAGCTGGAGGTGCAGATTCGCGTGCTGCTGCGCGTCAAACGGCGCACTGACCGCATGGAAAAAGCCGACGACGTTATTTTCTCATTGGCGCGCGCGGTCGAGGCCAAGGACGCCTATACCGAGGGGCACCTTCAGCGGCTTGCGCAGTATGCCTGCGCACTTGGCGAACGGCTTGGTTTGAGCACCCGCGAGCTTGAGGCCTTGCGCTACGGCGCAATTCTGCACGATGTCGGCAAGCTCGGTGTCGATGAGCGCATCATTCGCAAACGTGGCCCGCTCACGTTCGATGAGCGCGCTGAGATGCAGGAGCACTCGCTGATTGGCGAACGGATCGTGCAGCCGCTGCACATGGCCGGCGAAGTCGCGCCGATTGTGCGCCATCACCACGAGCGCTGGGATGGCTGCGGCTACCCTGATGGCTTGACTGGCAGTGCCATTCCACTTGGCGCACGGATTGTCGCGGTTGCCGATGCGTTCGACGCGATGACGACCCAACGACCATACAATATTGTGCTGTCACCTGCCGAGGCAGTTGGGCAATTGCTCCAAGGCGCAGGCTCCTTTTGGGATCCAGATATTGTGGTGGCCTTTGTCGATCTGCTCGGCATTCCTCTGGCGTCGCGCGCGGTGGGTGAATGATCATTGTGCGCCGGCGCTGAAGCACCGGGTTAGTGGGTTCGTAGCTTTACAGCCTGCTGGCAAACGCTTCGATCAGCGCCGCGATCTGGCGCGGGCGCTCGTTCTGCGGCACATGGCCAACGCCGGCTAGGATGTGTGTTTCGGCAGCGGCCAGGTTTTTTCGAAAGAATTCCAGTGACCCACTGGGCAGAAATGCGTCGGTCTCGCCCCACAGCAACAGAATTGGCACGGCTAGCGCCTGCAAATCCTCGGCCTGAAGGAATTCCTGCTCGGTGACTGACGCCATGAAATCGCGCACGACTGGCCGCTTGAAGATATCTTGGATGGCGCTCTGGCTGACATACAGCAGTGGGCGCGGCACAGCCCCGAACATGCGCCGCAGCACCAACCGTGCGCTGGCCAGATCATCGGCAGCGAGCAGCGCGCGGAACTCCTCGTAGGAAAGCGCCCCGTCTAGCAGCGCGCCGCCTGGGTTGATCAGCACGAGGCCCCGCGTGGTGTCCAGCTTCGTCCTCGCCACCTCGGCCGCCAGCCAGCCGCCCATCGAATTGCCCACCACAAGTGCTGGCCGGCCCACCTGCTCCTCGATAAATGTGATCAGCACACTGCGCATGGCCGCGATGGTTGCGAAGGTCTGGCCGCGCGGCAACCCCGAGAGGCCATAGCCAGGCAGGTCAAGCGCGTAGATGCTGTACTCGCCCAGCAGGCCAAACATGAGCGCCCAGGTCAGTGCGCTGTCGCCCAGGCCGTGAACGAACACCAGTGGCGGCCTGCTTGGGTCGCCACTGCGTGCGTAATAGTTGATGGTCATGCCGTCGATACGGGTCGCGCGCATCTCGACGCCCCCCTGCTGAAGTTGGCGGCGGGCCATGCCGAGGCGTAGCGGCCCGCTGGCCCGCGAAAGCGGTGCAAACAGCGGCCAGATTCGATCGAGTGGATGCATTCCAGACATGATGCCCTCGCTATAAACGCCCAATCTGTGCGATCACATCGCCGGTGCCGCTTACGCGCATGCTCAAATCCGCGATGCTGCTGGTGAAGCCGGGCGGAACCAGCGTGGGCGCGAGCGCGGCTAGCGGCACCAGCACAAATGGTCGCTCGGCCAGTCGCGGGTGCGGAATCGTTAGTTCGGCTGTTGCAAGTACCAGATCTCCATACAGCAGAATGTCCAGATCGATCAGGCGCGGCCCGTAGCGTAGGCCCGCCTCGCGCCCGAGCGCGTGCTCGATCTGCTTGAGCACACCAAGCAGTTCGTGGGGCCGCAGCATGCTGGTTCCGGCCAACACAGCGTTCACAAAGCGCGGCTGATCGGCGACATACGCTGGCTCGGTCTCGTACAGCGGCGATACGCGCTCGACGGCCACGAATGGCGCAAGCGCACGCAACGCCGCCCGCAGATTGGCCACGCGATCGCCAAGGTTGCTGCCAAGCGCAATGTAAATCATGGAGCTATACGCTGAGCACCGAATCCTCGGTGCCGTGATCGTTGGGCAGGTAGATATCGGCCTGCCAATCATTCTCCCAGCGCTGGCCGTCGAGCAGGTAGCGGAAGCGGTACTGGCTACCGGGCTTGACCGAGAACGTGATGCTGAACGTACCATCCTTACGGCGCTTCATGGGGTGAGAGTCCTGGCTCCAGCCGTTGAACTCGCCGCAAACGCTGGCGGTCTCGGCCTGTACATCGGCGGGCAATTCAAGCGTTATTTTGCATGAGCGCCCGGTTTTTGAGTACTCTTTTTTTATCATTAACTCCTCGAATTCATCTTTTTTTCTATGCTGCGCAGCGCAGTATGGACGGCGCGCATGATACCATGGTTTAGCTCGCACACGTTCGCTGCGCTATAATGAGCCACATCTTTTCATAGGTAGGACTTACGCAGTTGGCGACTTCCGCCTGCGGCAGCACGAGAAATCTATCTTTTTTGTTTGTTCTTTGACACAAAGCACAAAAAAATGGAAAAGTTATCTTTTGTTTCGTTGGTTGGTGCAACGCACCAACCAACGAAACAAATACTCATTATTTCCACGCCCGCCGCAGGCGAACCGCAAGCTCTTGGCAACTGCGTGTGTCTTAATAGGAATGAATCATCAAATGACATACCCCGATACAATCGCAGCCCGCTTGGCGCTGCCGCCGCACAAGGTCGCGGCGGCGGTCGCGCTGCTGGACGAAGGCAACACGCTGCCATTCATCGCCCGCTACCGCAAGGAGCGCACCGGCGAGCTGGACGAAGAGCAGCTACGCCAGATTATCGAGCTGCTGGAGCAGCTGCGTAGCCTGGACGATCGCCGCGCCACCATTCTGGCCGCAATCGAGGAGCAGGGCAAGCTGTCCGACCCGCTGCGCGCCCAGATCGCCGCCGCCGCGACCAAAACCGCGCTGGAAGACCTGTACGCGCCCTATAAACAGAAGCGCCGCACCCGCGCGACTGTGGCCCGCGAAAAGGGACTCCAGCCACTGGCTGATCTGATTCTTCGTCAGGCCCCCGCCCGCGAGACGGCGGAGCAGTTGGCTGGGCCATTTCTGAGTGAGCAGGTGAATAACCCGGACGAGGCGCTGGCTGGCGCGCGCGACATTGTCGCCGAAATGATCAGCGAGCACCCGGACGTGCGCCACCACGTTCGCGAGAAGGCCCGCCAATGGGCGCTGGTGCGCTGCGAGAAGGGCAAGGCCGAGGATGCCAAGGGCGTTTTTCAAAGCTACTACGAGTTCGAAGGGCTGGTCAGCCGGCTCAAGCCCTACCAGGTGCTCGCCGTCAACCGGGGCGAGGCCGAGGGCGTATTGAAGGTGAGCCTGGAGGTCAAGGATCGCGACTGGCGCGGCGCGGTCGAGGCGGTGTTTCGCAGCAACCGCCACTCGCCGCTGGCCGATCAGCTGCGCGCCGCGATCGACGATGCGGCCGAGCGGCTACTGCTCCCGGCGATCGAGCGCGATGTGCGCCGTCTGTTGAGCGAGGCCGGCGAGGAGCACGCCATCGCCGTGTTTGCTAGCAACCTACGCGCGCTGCTGCTCCAGCCGCCGTTGGCCGGCCACACAATGCTTGGCATCGACCCAGGCTTTCGCACCGGCTGCAAGCTGGCCGTGGTCGACCCGACCGGCAAGCTGCTGGCCACATCGACCGTCTATCTGCACCACGCCGAGGCAGCTCAGCATGGACTGCGCGCCCTGATCGCCCAGCATGGTGTTTCGCTGATCACAATCGGCAATGGCACTGCCTCGCGCGAAACCGAGCAGCTGGTCGCCAAGCTTTTACAAGGGCTAAAGGCTGAGGGTTCAGGGCTAAAGGCTCGGACACTTCAGCAAGGGCTGAGGGCTGAGGGCTCAGGGCTAAAGGATCTGAACCTTCGGCAAGGGCTGAGGGCTGATGTTTCAGGGCTAGACGATCGGACGCCTCAGCCCTCAGCTCTCAGCCCTCAGCCCTTAGCTCTCAGCCCCCAGCCCTTGGCCTTGCATTACCTGATTGTGAACGAGGCCGGGGCCAGCGTGTACAGTGCCAGCCCGCTGGCCCGCGCGGAGCTGCCGGAGCTGGATGTCAGCTTGCGCGGCGCGGTCTCGATTGCGCGGCGGGCGCAGGATCCGCTGGCCGAACTGGTCAAGATCGAACCGAAGGCGATTGGCGTCGGCCTGTATCAGCACGATGTCGACCAGCGTCGGCTGGATTCCTCGCTGGCCGGCGTGGTCGAAAGTGTGGTCAATCAGGTCGGCGTCGATCTGAACACGGCCTCACCGGCGCTACTCAGCCATGTGGCCGGGATCGGGCCGAAGCTGGCCGAGAAGATTGTGGCGCACCGCGAAGGCAATGGCGCGTTTGCCAGCCGCAAAGCGCTGCGCAAGGTCGGCGGCCTTGGCCCAAAGGCCTTTGAGCAGGCGGCGGGCTTTTTGCGGGTGCGCGGCGACGAGCCGCTCGACGGGAGCGCCATCCATCCAGAAAGCTATGCGATCGCCGGGGCGCTGTTGGGGCGCGCTGGTGTTGGCTTCGGCACGCCGCCCGCCGAGCGCGAGCGGGCGCTGGCTGCGCTTCAGGCAACCCAGCCGCTCGCACAGCTGGCGGCGGAACTGGGCGCTGGCGT
>JACMIM010000905.1 GCA_014381165.1 Roseiflexaceae bacterium | reverse complement strand
GGCCGTTGTGCAACAAATCGCTGTGAACGCAGCCGGGCACCTGCGCAGGATACAACTCCTCGGATCCCTGCTGGCGAAACTGCCAGGCACTCTGCAAAGGCACGAGTTCCATGATTAGGGGTGGCTCCTTGTCGACGTATGCGAAGATTGAGTCGGGTCGAGGTCAACGGCGGTACTCATCGCCGCAGTCGCCGATGCGTTGGAACAGGTCGTTGCTACGGGCGAGCACCGCATCGATGTCCTGGTGATCGCGCTCGTCGAGGGCCAGCGCGAAAACGGCAGCGGTCGCGTCGCGGTGCTCGGCAACACCCAGACGTGCGCCAACGATCACGCCAGCGACAGCCGGGCGATCGAGGATCGCGCGTAACGCAATTGTTGCGATGCTGGACTGGTGGCGATCCGCTAGTTGCCGCAGCACCGCAAGCAACTCCTGGAACAAGGCCCAGCCACCCCACAGATCGATCATGCGCTTGTACTTTTGCAGGCTCGCCGTTCGAAGCTCGGTCCGCGTCGGTTCGGGCTGCCCAAGATACTTGTCGCCGAGCAGGCCGCCGCATAGCGTGCCGTAGGCAAGCAGCCCAACCTGGTGGGTTTGGCAGAACGCAGCCATCTGCACTTCTGGACGCCGATCGATCAGCGAGTACTGCACCTGATTCGTAACAATCGGCAGGCCACGCCCGACCAACTCTGCGAGGTGAGCAGTGTCGAAATTAGTCAGCCCAAGGTGACGAAGTTTGCCGGCCTGCTGCAACGCCGCAAGTGCCTCGAACGCATCAAGGTAGCGCTGATCTTGGTAATCCCACCAGTGAAACTGTAGCATGTCGAGCGCGGAAACATCCATGCGCCGCAGCGAGATGTCGACCGCGCGCTCGACCACTGGACGGGTCATCGGCCCTGGTTGGGGCACCCACTTGGTGAACGCGCACGTGCTTTCGAGCGCGGCTTGGCCGCGTGTCGCTGCCAGCCGACGGCGGAAAGCGCCAATGAAATCTTCCGCCGGGCCGTAGTGATCAGCCAAATCCCAAGTTGTAAACCCGGCATCGTGGTACGCGATCATCGCATCGACTGCTTTGGTAGGGTCGATCGGGCCGTGACCGCCGGAAACCTGCCACATACCAGTAAGCGTGCAACAGATGCGTAGGTTCGGTGCAATCGACCGGTATGCGTGTTCAGGAAGCGACATGGAAACAACCTCACTGCTTCGTTATAGCAAGCTTCATCTTTCGACCGCATGCGCCGCGATCTGCGCCATGGCCTTGCTGGCCAGCCGATCGAGCGCCTCGACCGCGAGCGCCAGGTGCTGCTCGTCAGTATCCTCGATCTTGTTATGCGAGATGCCGCGCAGGCTTTGCACGAACAGCATGACGGTGGGAATGCCCGCGCGCGCCGTTTCGGCTGCGTCGTGCAGTGGGCCGCTGGGCAGCCGGTGGGCGCTGCCGCTGGTTTCGCGCACCGCTTGCTCGGCCAAGTCGAGCAGCGCTGGGTCGAAGGGAATCGGATCGATCCGCCAGATGCGCTCCCAAACCACGGTACACTGCTCTTCCTCGGCAAAGCGCGCGGCGGCGTTTTTGGCGTCCTGAAGCATAACCGCCAGCTTGGCGGCTTCCATGTGGCGCTGGTCGAGCGTGATCGTACACTCGCCGACCACTGCGGTGACAATCCCTGGCTTGGTCACGCAGCTGCCCACGGTGCAAACGCCGCCGTGATTAGTAGCGATCGTGCGAATTGCCAGGCCCAACTTAGCAGCAGCGGCGAAGGCGTCGCGGCGCTTGTTCATTGGTGTCGAGCCAGCGTGCGCGGCTTGGCCGCCAAAGATGATGCGGTGGCGCTCGACGCCGAACGTGCCGATCACCACGCCAAGCGGCAGGCCCATACCTTCCAGCACCGGCCCCTGCTCGATATGCAACTCGAGGTAGGCGGCGGCGTACTTTTGCTGTACGCTGGCCTGCTTGGCAGTCATCAGGTCGACCCCGTGAGCCTTGAGCGCGTCCGGCAGCGTGATGCCATCGCGATCGACCAGCTCGGCCAGCTCCTCGGGGTCGATCGTGCCAGAAAAGGCGCTTGACCCAACTAGGCTGCGCCCAAAGCGCGCACCCTCCTCGTCGGCCCAATCGACCAGCCGCACCGTAACAGGCGGCCTGCCCTGGGCAGCGATCCGGCGCAGCACCTCCAGGCCGGCCAGCTCGCCCAGGCAACCATCCAGCCAACCGCCATTCGGTACCGAATCCAGGTGGCTGCCAATGATCAGCGCATGCTCGGATTCGCCGCGCAGCGTGGCCCAAACATTACCAGCCTGGTCGGTCGCGATCTCGATCGGCAGCTCGGCCAGCTTCTCACGGAACCAGGCCCGCGCCTGCGCCCAGGTGCTCGTCCAGGCCACCCGCTGCGCGCCGTCCATATCGCCAGTTAACGCCCGCAGCTGCTTTAGCTCGGCGATCGTGCGGGCGGGGTTAAGTGTAGATTGTGCCACCATCGAATTCCTTTTTTGACAAGATGACAAAATGACACGATGACGCGAACGGTCATTCCCCGGCGAAGCATCTGCGAGCGGTTGTCGACTACATTGCGATCGTGAACGATGGCGGCAAGGGCCGATGACAGGAACGGTCATTCCCCGGCGAAGCATCTGCGAGCGGTTGTCGACTACATTGCGATCGTGAACGATGGC
>JACMIM010000904.1 GCA_014381165.1 Roseiflexaceae bacterium | reverse complement strand
TGTTCTACCCCGAGCTATCCGGCATACTCGCCGGACAGCGGCTGAATCATTCCGGATAGCTCGGGGTAGAACAGGTTCAGCAGTGGCCTGGCGGTCAACTCGGTCACGCGCCCGCCGCCAGTGGCCGCCAGCGTCTCGCCCATCTGGATAGGCCGCCGATAAAAGCCTTTACAGTACACCAAGTTCGGTTCGCGCAGCAGCGGCCCAATAATGCCATACACAAAGCGCGGGTGGAAGTTCTTGATGTCGGTATCGACCCAGGCCACGATATCGCCCTTGAGCACGAACAGGCTCTTCCACAGTGCCTCGCCCTTGCCGACGAACGACCCATACTGTGGCAAGATATCCTGATGCACACGCACCGGAATGCCCAGTTCCTCGGCGATTGCCACTGTGCGGTCGGTCGAGCGGCTGTCGATCAGCACAATCTCGTCGAGCAGCGGCACCTCGTCCATCATGGTGCGCTTGATCACGCCGAGGATTTGGCCGATCGTTTCTTCCTCGTTGAGCGCAGGCAACCCCAGGCTGATCGTGAGCTTCTGCTGCTGCTTCAGCGCGGTCAGCCGCTTGAGGTCTTCGAACTCGGCGCTGGAAAAGGTGTTCTCGGCAAACCAGCGGTCAACTGTGGTCGAAAGATCGCGCTGGCGCTCCCAGACCTGTTGGGCCTGCTCCTCGGCCTGCTCCATACGGTGGCGCACCAGCACCACGGTCGCATCGGCGTGGCGCAGCACCCGGTCGGCCAGCGGGCCAGTCGGCAGTTCCGGATCATTTGGCCGCCCTGTCACACCCAGCACGATCACCTGATGTTCAGGGGCCTCAGCCAAGATGGCCTGCTCGGCGGGGATAGTCCGTTCGAGCCAGCGACTGACGCGGGGCAGTGTGCGCAGCGATTGCAGGCTTTCGCGCACGGCCAGGCTGTCGGTCAGGCGCGGGTCGCTGGCGTAGAGCATGGTAATAGCAGCATCGTGGCGCTCGGCCAGGGCAAGCGCGGTTTCGCAGGCCAGTGTCGTATGGGGGCCACCACGAACCGGCAGCAACACGCGCCGCCAATTCGTATCGGTCGAAAGCCGGGCCACGATCACATCACAGGGCGGTTGGCGCAAGAGATCGTCGATCGGCGGGCCGAACATGCGCTCGGATGACGACCGATCGCCCTGCCAGCCAAGCAGAATCACGCTGGCGCGCTGCTCGGCTGCGGCACGGCGGATGGCCTCGGCGAGCGAGTGGCCGACATTCACGGTCGACGAAAAACTTTCGCCGCTGGGGCCATCCAGATCGAAGGTTGCGTCTAGCTCGGCGCGCAGCTTGCGGCTTTCTGGCACAGTGCCGCCCAGCGGCGCGTCGGGCGGCACTACGATCGCGCCCAGCGCCACCACACGTCCGCGCTGATGATCGGCCAGCGCGGCCGCCAGCGGCAGCAACCGCCGCGCTTCGTCGTGATCGATTACCGGCAGCAGCACGACATACCCCTTCGTGCGGGGCGACTTCGCTATTGAATCGATGCTCACTGGGATCTCCTTGTTGCGTGGTGCGCGGTGCGCGCTCAGAGTTTCACGCGGCAGCACCCGACACGACGCACTACGTGATACAGCCTACGATTCCACCATCCCCACGATCTCGCGCCGGTACACCGCATCCCAAGTATAGTCGAGCCGCACACGTCGTCGTAGTGTTGTGCGCTGGTCGTTGCGCAGGAATTGGGCGATTCGCGCTGCCGTCTCCAGCGGCGGCGCATCGAGATCGAACAGCAGCGCCGCGCCGCCAGCGGTTTCGCGGAATGGCGCGATGTTGCTGGCGAAGATCGGCAAGCCCGCCAGCCCAGCTTCCAGCACTGGAATGCCAAAGCCCTCGTAGCGGCTGGGAAACAACAGGCCATCGGCCAGGCGAAACAGATCCGCGATCATCGCATCGCCAACCGGGCGCGGCCTGCCAGCCGTATCGGTAAAGGTTTCATACAGAAAGACGACCGATCCTGGGTCGCCGGTTGCGTCGCGCAGCGCCTGGAGCTGGGCCAGATAGGCCGCATTCGTCGGGTTATGCGGCCCTGGCGGCCCGGTCACGACGAGTTTTGGCTGGAGGCGCTGGGCGCGCAGCCCGCCGACAATTGCGACCGCCAGCTCGATGTTCTTACGCCGCGTGATGCGCGCGGGCAGCAGCAGCAGCGGATCGGCGAGCAGTAGATCGAGCCGCTGCACAAGCTCGGTTGTCTCCGGCTCCAGCTTGAGGAACGCCGCCAGATCGACGCCAGGCGTCACGACATCGATAGCCGTTTCGTCCACGCCAAGAAGGCCAGCCAGCATGGCCTGACGGTCGCGCGAAACCACGATATAGCGCACGCCAGGCCAGGCTGTTTTCAGCAGATCCCACGGCTGGCCGGCGTGCAACTCACCGGCGTACAGCGGGTCGAGCCAAGCAAAATCGTGGCACCAGGCCAGCAGCCGGGGCGCACGGCCAGCCTGGTGCAGCCGCCATAGCGCGGTGGTGAAGGCCAAGTTCTTGTGCAATGTCAGCACATTATGCACCATCGCCACGTCGGCACCTGCCAGCATGGTTGCCAGCGCCGCCGCGATTCTGTTGACGAGCGCGTGGAAGGCCGCCGTCACTTCGCCGCGTGCCAGCTCGGCATTCACCTGCTCGATCTCGGGGCCGCGTGAGGACAGCAGCGGGTCGAGCAGCGTTGTCACGCGGCTATCGACCTGGCCGCCGCTGCCCGCCACAATCCGCACGGTGTGGCCGTCCGCCGCCATGACGCGGGCGTGGGCCGCAATGGTTTGCTCGACCCCGCCGACAAGCGGCGGGCCAGCGAAGTGGAGGATGGCGATGGTTTGGTGTGACATATCTTTATCAAGAACTAGGACTTACGCAGTTGGCGGTTCCTGCCTGCGGCAGCATGGAAGATATATCTTTTTTGTTTCGGTTTTTGGCGCTTTGCGCCAAAAACCGAAACAATTATTGGTTATTTCCTTGCCCACCGCAGGCGAAATGAAAGCGATTGGGCAACTGCGTAACTCCTAAAGAACAAAGAACAGAGAACAAAGAACTAACCCGATAGAGCTACGCGATCCTCTGTTCTCT
>JACMIM010000903.1 GCA_014381165.1 Roseiflexaceae bacterium | reverse complement strand
GGCGGTCGCCACGATCGGCGAGGGCCGGCAGCTGCGCAAAGCTGGTGTCGCTGCGCCAGTGCTGGTGCTTGGCCCGCCCGCCGACGCCGAGCTTGCCGAGGCCCTGGCGCTCGATCTCGCGCTGACGGTTGGCGACCTGCCGACGATCGAGGCACTAGCTGCGGCATCGCGCCAAACTGGACGGCCCGCGCGCGCCCATCTCAAGATCGACACCGGCATGGCCCGGCTTGGCCTGTTGCCACACGCGGCGCTGCCTGTGCTGAACACCCCGGCGGCACGCGAGCTGTCCTGGCAGGGCATCTTCACCCACCTGGCCTGCGCCGACGAGCCATGGCGCGCTGAGACGGCAGTGCAGCTCGCCAGATTCGAGGCTGTTCTGGTGCATCTGCAGGCGTATGGCTTCAGCTTTCCGCTAGTTCACGCCGCTAACACTGCCGGCGCACTAGCCTTTCCGCAGGCTCGCTACAGCGCGGTGCGGGCGGGAATCGCCTTGTACGGCGTTGCGCCAAGCGCGCACGTCTCGCTGCCGGCTGGCTTCAAGCCCGCGCTGGCATTCCATAGCTGCGTGCTGCGTGTCGCCGATCTGCCTGCCGGCACGCCGGTTTCCTATGGGGGCACCTACATCACGCCCGGGCCGCGCCGCATTGCTACCATCGCGGTGGGCTATGCCGATGGCATGCGCCGCTCGCCGCCCTGGCGCGCGGTGCTGATCGGCGGACGCCGCACGCCAGTGGTGGGCCGCATTTGTATGGACTACTCGATGGTTGACATAACTGAAATCGAGGATGTAGCAGTGGGGGATGAAGTTGTGCTGCTTGGCAGCCAGGGTGATCACACGATCAGCGCTGCTGTTGTGGCTGGCTGGCTGGACACCAGTGTGTATGAGGTTCTGACGGCGATACTTCCCGGCCAGCCACGGCTGCCAGCCAACGAATTCGTTCCGCGGCTCGTACCTACAGATCGACCTGCCGCGGCATGAGTTGGAGATCGTTCACACGCAGGCTTGGCGGCAGCATACACGTCCACAGCAGCGCCTCGGCTACATCGCGCGCAGTCATCAACTGGTTGCGGAAGGCCTCGCTGGGGTTGAGCGGGTGAATATCGGTATTGACCATACCGAGCGAAAGCGTGGTCACATAAATATTATGTGGGCGCAGCTCCTGGCCGAGCGATTGGCCTAGCCCGTCGAGCGCGAACTTGGCAGCGCAGAAGGGCGCGATATTGGCCACACCGATTTTGCCAACCCGCGAGCCGATGTTAATAATTTGGCCGCTGCGTTGCCGTTTCATGTGCGGAATGACTGCACGGGCGGTGTAGAAACTGCCGTACAAGTTGGTTTCGATCACCGCGCGAAATTCGCTGTTGCTGAACTGCTCGAGCGGGGCGACCTTCAGCATCAGGCCGGCGCTGTTGATCAGAATATCGATTCGCCCGAGCAAGTTGCTCACGCCGTCGATCAGGCGCTCGACCTGGGTTGGGTCGGTGACATCAGTGGGAAAGGCCAGCGCACGCCCGCCCTGCCCAGCGATCTCGCCAACTAGCCATTCCAGCTTGTCGCGTCGCCGCGCTGCCGCCGCAATGACGGCACCCTCGCGGGCCAGCACACGCGCTGTCTCATAGCCGACCCCGCTCGATGCGCCTGTGATAATGGCGACTCGCCCCTGTAATTTCATGCGCCCCTCAGTGATTGTGCTGTAGGCGCATATCTTAACATATCCTCTGCTATACTTTGGTAGGACGCCTATCGCAACCACACAAACCGCAGAACGTGCCTGAATTGCTCTTCAGAAGCCTCTGCGCTTTCGAAGGAAATAACGAAACAAAAAAGATAGATTCTCCATGCTGCCGCAGGCTGGAGTCGCCAACTGCATAAGTTCTAACTCCTATGAATTATCAAGAAACGCTCGACTATCTGTACACATTCCTCGACAGCGAGGCAAACCTGCCGCGCCGCTCGACCGAATTCAACCTGCCACGCACGCGTGCCCTGCTCGACGCCGTAGGCGCGCCCGACCGTGCGCTGCGCTGCGTGGTGATCGCTGGCACCAAGGGCAAGGGTTCGACCGCCGCGCTGCTGGAGGCGATCCTGCGGGCGGGCGGCTACCGCACCGGGCTGTGGACATCGCCGCACCTGCACACCTACCGCGAGCGCATCCAAGTCGACCGAATGGCGATCTCCCGCGAGCAGCTCATCGAACTGGTTGCGCGCTTTCGGCCAACGATCGACGCCTTCGACGCCGCACAGTACGGCCTGCCAAGCGTGTTCGAAGTTGGTTTTGCGCTGGCGCTGTGCTGGTTTACTGCGCAGCGGGTCGATCTGGTGGTTCTAGAGGTGGGACTGGGCGGGCGCTATGATAGCGCCAACGCGGTCGAGCCGATCCTCTCGATTATTACCTCGATCAGCTACGATCACACGGCGATTTTAGGCGAGACACTCGGCGCGATCGCCTATCAGAAGGCCGGCATCGCGCGCGCTGGCGTGCCGCTGCTCACTGGCCCGCAGCCGCCCGATGCCCAGGCTATGATCGCCCAGGTTGCCGCCGAGGTAGGGGCACAGCTTGTCGTCGCAGGCGCAGTGGGTGCGGGTGCGAAGCCGCTCAGTCTGCG
>JACMIM010000902.1 GCA_014381165.1 Roseiflexaceae bacterium | reverse complement strand
TCGTCCCTTTCAGTAAGTACTCGTGTTTCACCGGCGCGCTGCCGATGTTGCAATATATACCGCAGGAAGTGGCAAAAGGATACGGGGGAAATAAGCTAGGACTTACGCAATTGGCGACTTCAGCCTGCGGCAGTGTGGAGAATCTATCTTTTTTGTTTCGGTTTTGGCGCTTTGTACCAAAACCGAAACAAGTATGAGGTGTTTTCTTTAAGAAATGAATTTGGCTGTGTTTGGCGGCGTTGCCGCCAAACACAGCCAAGCAACCCTTAGAACGGCAACTCGCCCGCGGGTGCGCGGCGGCGCTGGCCGGCTTGGAGTTCAGTTAGTAGCGATGCAGCCTGATCGTAGGTCATGCCCTGGGCAGCCGTGTTGAAGCGCCGTTGCGCTTCAGCTTCCAGATCGAGGCCCTGCTGTTGGGCCAGCTTGTCGAGCGCTTGGAGCTGGCGCTGTTGCGCTGGCTGCGCGTCGCTTGGGCGCTGCTGGGGGCGGGGCTGGCCGTTCTGCGGCTGGGGGCGGCGCTCGCCATACGTGGGCCGCTCCTCGGCCAACTTCTTCAGGCCGTCGATAAAGCTGCTGGCTTGGCCCTTGGTCATCGTCACCAGGTCGACATCCTGTTCGCCAGCGTAGCCGCCCAACTGCTCATTGCTCCAGGTCAGGTCTTCCTGTAACGCGGCGATGTAGTTGCGCTGCTTCTCACTGGCTGGCGATTCAGGGTCGCGCACAATGATCGGCGCGGGCACGGCGCTTTCGCGGATGGCACTGATCTGCGATTCGACTGCTGTGCGCTGGGCGGTGTAGATGCGCAATCCAAGATCGATGGCTTGCATGACCTCGTCGTCCGAAGCGTCGATCGGCAGCGTTACGGTTTCCTCGACAGTGATGAAATCCTCGCCGATACGCACAGCGGCGCGGTAGGTGCGCGAAACGCTGCGGTCGTCGCTTTTCCGTGGTGTGGCCATTGGTGTTCCTCCTGTTCGGCCGCCAGGGTGTGGCAAGCCGTGTCTCGTGTTTCGTGTGTGTGTACTCGTCCCGTCCGGCAGTGTAGCAAGCAGAGAGTATGCCGGGGAGGTTAGCGTTATTATAGCACAAATGTTTCGTCTTTACAAGTGGGCTTTGACCAGACGACGACGAGTCTCTATAATGATAGAACTTACGCAGTTGGCGGTTCCTACCTGCGGCAGCTTGGAACCTATGTCTTGTTTGTTTCGGTTTTGGCGCAAAGCGCCAAAAACCGGAACAATTATTCGTTATTTCCTTGCCCGCCGCAGGCGAAATGAAAGCGCTTGGGCAACTGCGTAACTCCTAAATGAGACAGAAAGAAGACCATGAAGCTGACGATTTTTGGCGCGAGCGGCAAGACCGGCATTCCACTGACCGAGCAGGCCCTGGCGGCGGGCCACCAGGTCACGGCGTTTGTCCGCGATCCTAACAAGCTGCCAATGACCCACGAGCGGCTGACCGTAGTGCAGGGTGATGCCGCCGACGCGAGCGCTGTGGCCCGCGCTGTGGCCGGAGCCGACGCGGTGATCAGCGCGCTCGGCCCCACGCCAACGGCGGCCAAGGGCATTCACACCATCGCAACCCGCAACATCGTGGCGGCGATGAAGCAGCACGGCGTGCGTCGGCTGGTCAGCCTGACTGGGGCTGGCGTGGCAGCACCCGAGGATCAGCCCAAGCTGATCAATCACATCATCAAGCTGGCGCTCAAGACAATGGCTGGCGATGTGTTGAAGGACGGCGAGGGCCACGCCGAGGTCATCCAATCTTCCGACTTGGACTGGATAATTGTGCGCGGGCCACGGCTCCAGGATGGCCCACACACTGGCAACATCAAGGTTGGCTGGGTGGGTGTTGGCACCGGCACAATCATCAATCGTCCCGACCTGGCCGATTTTATGCTCAAACAGGCCACCAGCGATACTTATCTGCGCAAGCTGCCGATGGTCAGCAACTAGGGGTCAGGGGTCAGGGTTTAGGGTCACGGTTCCTAGTCCCTAACCCCTAACCCCTTACACTTAATGCCCCAAGATCGGGTGTGGCTGGTAGGGCTGCTCAAGCATGGCGCGCTCCTCGGCGTCGAGCGAGAGTTCGAGCGCGGCCAGTGCGTCGTCGAGCTGGTACATTTTGCTAGCCCCAATGATTGGTGCGGTTACAGCGGGCTGGTGCAGCAACCAGGCCAGTGCAACCTGAGCGGGGTTAACGCCGCGCCGTTCAGCTAGCGCCACTACCTGATCGACAATCGCAAAATCGCCATCTTGGAAGTACATGTTGTGGGCGAAATCATCAGTCTGCGCTCGCGTAGTTTCGCCGCTCTTCGCGCGGGTGCGGTTGCCGGCCAGAAAGCCGCGCGCCAGCGGACTCCAGGGGATCAGGCCCACACCGGTAGCAGCACACAGCGGGTTCATCTCGCGCTCCTCCTCGCGGTAGACGAGGTTGTAGTGATTTTGCATGGAGCTGAACTTCGTCCAACCGTGGCGCTCGGCGGTATGCTGCATGGTGGCGAACTGCCAGGCGTACATACTGGAAGCGCCCAGATAGCGCACCTTGCCGGCCCGCACGACATCGTGCAGCGCTTCCATCGTCTCCTCGACTGGCGTTTCGCTGTCGAAGCGATGAATCTGGTACAGGTCGATGTAGTCGGTCTTGAGCCGCCGCAGCGAGGCATCGACCGCGCTCATGATGTGCTTGCGCGAAAGCCCACGATCGTTCGGGCCTGGCCCCATCGGGTTGAAGACTTTGGTGGCGATCACGATATCCTCGCGCTTGGCCATGTCGGCCAGGGCGCGCCCGGTCACTTCCTCGCTCGCGCCCAGCGAGTACATGTCGGCAGTGTCGAAGAAATTGATGCCGGCCTCGAGCGCGCGCTGGAAGAACGGCCGGCTGGCCTGCTCGTCGAGCACCCAGGTTCGCCACTCCGGCGAGCCATAGGTCATTGTGCCAAGACAGATGCGCGAAACTTTGAGGCCGCTCTTGCCAAGATTCACATACTCCATGAAAAATCTCCTTTCAGCGCCGAGGACGCAGAGCTAATTATAGCTATCCGCACTCTCTGCGTTCTCTGCGGTAAACGTGCCAAATCTTCTCGGGTCGAATAATCCGATCGGCTGCTTTGTCGCGCCCTCGCTCGCTAGATCGGCCAGCACCTCGCCGATCGCGCTCGCGAACTTAAAGCCATGGCCAGAACAGGGCGAGGCGACTGTCACATTAGCGTGATGTGGGTGCTTGGCCAGGATAAAGTGCTCGTCGGGCGTGGTGGTGTACAAGCAGGTTTGCGCCGCGATCAGCTCGCCGCCCAAGTCTGGAATGAGACGGTCGATCGCGGCGCGAATGCCTGCGACCTCGTCGGGCCGCACCACGCGGTCGCATGTTTCGGCAGTGCATGCTTCGCCATTGCGGAAAAAGGCCGTTTTGACGCCAAACGGCGCGTGCTGTTCAGCGGGGAAGCCATAGAATTGCATGTGGTCTTCGATCTCCCAAATGAAGATCGGAAAGCGATCGGGCTGGTAGGCGGCGTAGCCGCCCTTGGGCGCAAACCAATACAGCACCTGGCGCTCGACCACCAGCGGCAGGGCTAGTTCGGCCAGCAGCTGCGGTGCCCACGCGCCCGGCGCGATGATCAGCTGCGCTGCCTCGTAGTTGCCACGCCCAGTCGTAACCTGCACACCACGCGCATCCGCCCGCCAGCTGAGCGCTGGCTGCTCGAAGCGCAGCTCGGCTCCGCGCGCGGCGGCCAAGCGTAGATAAGCCTGAATCGCCGCCTCGGGGCGCAGCACGCCGGCATTCTGCTCGTACAGTGCCACGGTGCTAGCGTCGGGTTGCAGCATTGGGTAGCGGCGGCGCAGCGCGGCGGCATCGAGCAACTCGTAGGGCAGGCCGTGCTGCTGCGCACTGACCAGCGCCCCAGCCACTGTGATATGCGCGGGCTGGCCGATCATCAGGCCGCCGGTTAGCCGCATGATATCTTCGCCCGACTCCCGCTCCAGCTCGCGCCAGAGTTCATACGCGCGCAGCAGCAGTGGCACATATGCCGCCCCTTCGAAATACGCCTGGCGGATGATCCGTGATCGCCCGTGCGAGGAGCCGTGGGTATGGCCGGGCGTGTAGCGCTCCAATCCCAGCACACGCTGCCCGCGCCGGGCCAGCTGGTAGGCGGCAGCGCTGCCCATCGCGCCGAGGCCAATGATGATTGTATCGTAACCCTGTGCCATCAATCATTTCTTTCTTGTTCGGCGGGTTTTTATAAGTTTACCACCAGGACACCAAGGCACCAACAAACTTGCTGCCTTGGTGGGTAGCGTAACGTTTTTCGCCGCCACCACGGCCACCGGATGAATCCGGCGTCTGCTATGCCAAAACGCGCTGAAGCGCGTTCAACCGCCTCCAACGCGCTTCAGCGCGTTTCGTCTACCAGCAGCGGGTTTCAACCCGCCTGCTTCGCCCGGTGCGCACAAAACAATACGTCGCACCGGTGCCTTGGTGTCTTGGTGGTTACGTCGGTCTTTCGGCTACGCGACAGCTTCCGCAGGAATCGCCACGCTACGGCCCACAGCGGCGGCCACGGCGTTGAGCTGCGGCATCATCGCAGCGAAGTTAGCGAAGGTCAGCGACTGCGCGCCGTCGGACTTGGCGCGATCAGGGTCGGGGTGAACCTCGACGATGATGCCATCCGCGCCCGCCGCAATCGAGGCTAGCGCCAGCGGCGGCACCAGATACCACTTACCAGTCGCGTGCGAGGGATCCGCGATCACCGGCAGGTGCGTGCGCCGCTTGGCCAGCGCCACGGCGTTCAAATCCATGGTGTTACGGGTGGCGGTTTCAAAGGTGCGAATGCCACGCTCGCATAGGATCACGCTGGGGTTGCCGGTGGCCACGATATACTCCGCCGAAAGCAGCCATTCCTCGATGGTGGCCGAAAGGCCGCGTTTGAGCATCACTGGGGTGCCACTGCGCCCGGCCTCCTCCAGCAACTGGTAGTTCTGCATGTTGCGCGCGCCGATCTGGAGCACATCGGCATAGCGCGCCACCAGCTCCACGTCGTTTGGCGTCATTACCTCGGTGACAATCGGCAGGCCTGTTTCGTCGCGAGCGGTTGCTAGCATGGCCAGCGCGGCCTCACCATGGCCGCGAAAGCTGTAGGGCGAGGAGCGCGGCTTGAACGCGCCGCCGCGCAGCATGGTCGCCCCAGCGGCCTTGACGGCCTGTGCGCTCGCCACGATCATGTCCTCGTTCTCGACCGCGCACGGCCCGGCGATCACCACGCAGCTACTGCCACCGATCTCGATCCCGCGCACATTAACGATCGTATCCAGCGGGTGGAACTCGCGCGAAACCAGCTTGTAGGGCCGTGTAATCCGCACCGCCTCCTGAACGCCCTCGAACAGCTCCAGCTCCTCGCGCAGCGTCGGCGGGATAGCCGCGCCGACCACGCCGATGATCGTGCGCTCCTCGCCCTGTGAGAGATGGCCCTTCAGCTGGTGTTCGCCCAGCCGCTCCAGCACCGCCTGAATATCGGCCTGACGAGCGGTGCTACGCATGACGACAATCATGATGGTTCCTTCCTTAGATTAAGTTGACACATGCTGATTATGAGAGACATTTTTACCGCGAAGGGCACGAAGGGCACAGAAAAAGACAGAAGGCTCAACTCTATTGCTCGCGTGCTTTACGCTAGCTTCGTGTTCTTCTTTCCTTCGTGTTCTTCGTGGTAAAGAGGGGTCACACGCGCCGTACTTTGTGCGCGCTCGGGGCGCAGGCCGACCGCGCCGCGAATATAGACATGCACCATTTCGTCGGCGCGGCGCGCTGTGTTCCAGTGGACGAGCACGCGCACGCAGCGCTGGAGCGCCCCTGGTACAGCCATCTCGTGCGTACACAGCAGTGCTGTATCGAGCCAGCCAAGCTGGCGGGCGGCTACGGCGGGGAACTCGGCGTTTAGGTCGGGCGTGGTGCTGAAGACCGCGCTGGCGATGTCGTCGGGCTGCAAGCCATTGGCTTCGATCAGGCGCGTCAGTAGCTCCAGTGTCGCCTCAAGAATCGACGCGCTGGTGTTCTCCTCGCAGGTGGTCGCCCCGCGGATGCCTCGGCAGTAGGTCGTCACATTCGCTCTCCCATCGGTAAATGGCCTAGCCCTCAGAAGGCTCCCGAACTTTTACTACGAAGACACCAAGGCACCAAGAAGTGTAAAAGGCCGAAGGCTGCTTTATCCTGTTGACTGATGCAACTTCGTGCCTTCCTGTCTTCGTGGCAACACAAAAGGCGCGGAGCCTGGTTGCTCCGCGCCTCTGAATCCTACATGTTCATCTCTCGTCAACGCGAAGCAACCTGCCTTATTTCAGCTGGCGATACCCATAATAAAAGCTGAAAACCTGGCTGCCGCGCTTTTGCACTGCAAAACTCCTGCTCCGATGACGATACTAAGACAATAGCACACAGCTATACCATTGTCAACAGAGCCAGTTCAACATGGCGGTTGCAAAGTCGCCTCCGGCGGGGGTTTGGGGCGCAGCCCCAAAAGACTTTGCAACCGCCATGGCCAGGTCAATTGCACGCTTGACAACATTCATGACTTCGACTATCATTTCACTCAACAATTACATAGCGCGCAACTCTTATCCAGAGAGGCAGAGGGACCGGCCCGACGAAGCCTCGGCAACCATCAGGATGGTAGATTGCAGATTGTAGATTGGAATGTTCCCATCTACTTTCTGAAATTTGAAATCTGAACGGTGCCAAATCCGGCAGCACAAGACTGGAAGATGGGAGGCGTACGTATATGGCATAGGCCTCGCTGCATCGATGCAGCGGGAGCACATGTCAAAAGATGTACCCGTAGGCTCCTATCATACCGATGGGGGCTTTTTTTAATCGGCTTGTGCGTTCGCTTTTCGTGTTTTTTCATCGTTATGCTCGGCAAGCGCCGGGACAGGAGAAAGAAATGGCTGACGAATCGTTCAAGGGCTTCGAGACGCTGGCGCTGCACGCCGGCCAGGTCGCCGATCCCACCACCGGATCGCGCGCGGTGCCGATCTATCAAACTACCTCCTACCAGTTCCAGGACAGCGATCACGCGGCGCGGCTGTTCGGCCTTCAAGAGTTCGGCAATATCTACACCCGTATCATGAACCCCACCACCGACGTGTTGGAGCAACGCATCGCCGCACTTGAGGGCGGCGTGGGCGCGCTGGCGGTTGCATCGGGGCAGGCCGCCGAAACGCTGACCATCCTGAACATCGCCAACGCCGGCGATAACATTGTCTCGTCGTCGGATCTGTATGGCGGCACCTACAACCTGTTTCGCCACACCCTGCCGAAGCTGGGCATCACCACGCGCTTTGTCGACGCGCGCGACTTCGCCGGCTTCGAGGCCGCGATCGACGAGAACACCAAGGGCTTTTTTCTCGAACTGATCGGCAACCCCCGGCTGGATATTCTCGACCTGGAGCGGATCAGCGCGATCGCGCATGCCAAGGGCGTGCCGGTTATCGTCGACAGCACCGTGCCGACACCCTATCTGCTCCGGCCGTTTGACCACGGCGTGGACATCGTGATCCACTCCGCGACCAAGTACATCGGCGGGCACGGCACCTCGATCGGCGGACTGCTGGTCGACAGCGGCAAGTTCGATTGGGCCGCAAGCGGACGTTTCCCGGGCTTTACCGAGCCCGATCCGAGCTATCACGGCCTGCGCTATGCCGACCTGGGAGCACCTGCCTTCATCCTCAAG
>JACMIM010000901.1 GCA_014381165.1 Roseiflexaceae bacterium | reverse complement strand
GCGCAGCGGGGCCATCAGCACCGGCTCGATGATCAGCAAAATATCGTCGCGGCTGGTGTAGTGCGCGCCGCTGGGGTCGTCTTCTTCGGGGGTGGGGTGGCCGATAAGGTGGCAGAGGCCAATGAAATGGGGTTGGGCGGCGCTGCGCTCCTTGAGCGTGGCCTGCTTCCAGGTGGCAACGAACTGCTGCGGCGTCATGGTATTCCTGATACAAACGTGACTGCTGATCAGGAAGTATAGCCAACTCTTCGCAACTCTGCAAAATGCTATCGCTATCTGGGCAGGGCGATTGCAAAGTCGTTTTCTTGACGCTGGCCCGCCCGTTTACGGGTGGGCGTAGGACTTTGCTCATGCCTTGTGCATAGCCGATTGACAGGTGTAGAGACTACTAGCATAATGCCAGTACTTATTAAATGACTGATCAATAATTTTGTAATGACGTACTCGTCAGGTTCTGTTGCCCAGCAGGCTGCCGCACTCGACGCTGCGCGCTCGTATGGCTGGCTGGTGCTGCACTACCGTATTGGGCAGCTAGAAGCTATGCTGGCCTGGCTTTATCGCTGCGCTGATTGGGTCAATCAGCGCACGGCTGTACCCTTACCGTATCCGCCTGAGTGGGCCGAGTTGCCGGTAGGGCAGCCGACTACATAAAGGCTTGTTTCCATAGTGTGTGATGAGGAGGTACCGTTGAGGCGCTCGCCGATCGCTCTGCTCATGCTCGTATGCGCGCTGCTGCTCGCCGCCTGCGGTGGCACGCCTGCCGCTCAGCAGCCTACCAGCCCGCCCGCCGCCACCGCTGCCCCGGCGGCACCCACAGCTGCCCCGACGGTCGCTCCAACCACAGCCCCAACGATTGCGCCCACAGCAGCACCCACTGCTGCGCCAACAGAAGCCCCAACCGAAGCTGCCGCAACGGCAAGCGAACTGACGATCTTCGCTGCCGCCTCGCTCACTGACGCCTTCGAGGAGATCGCTACCGCCTTCGAGGCGGCCAATCCGGGCACAGAGATCACCTATAACTTTGCCGGTTCGCAGCAGCTCGCAGCCCAGCTCAACGAAGGCGCGCCCGCCGATGTCTTCGCCTCGGCCAATGGCCGTCAGATGGAAGTGGCCATCGAGGGCACCCGTGTGGTCAGCGGCACCCAGAAAGCCTTCGTGCGCAACCGGCTGGTCGTGATCACTCCCAAAGATAATCCTGCGGGTATCACCACGCTGCAGGATCTCGCCAAGCCTGGCCTCAAGCTGATCCTTGCCGATGCCGCCGTGCCAGTGGGCCAGTATAGCCTCGACTTTTTGGGCAAAGCCAGCGCGACAGCTGAGTATAGCGAAAGCTACAGCCCCACGGTGCTGGCCAATGTGGTGAGCTTCGAGGACAACGTGCGTTCGGTGCTGACCAAAGTAGCGCTTGGTGAGGGCGATGCGGGCATTGTCTACACCACCGATGCGGCGCTCGATGCGGACAATATTGGGCAAATCGCAATCCCCGACGCGCTCAACACGATCGCCAGCTATCCGATCGCGCTGGTCGCCGATAGCGCCAATGCTACCCTAGCGCAAGCCTTTATCGACTATGTCCTTGGGCCAGAAGGGCAGCAAACGCTGGTGAAGTACGGCTTTATCTCGACCATCGGCACGGCCAGTGGTGCTGCGCCTGGCGCGGTTCCCGTGGCGATCTCCGGCTTGATCGATACTCCACGTAGCTTCAGCGCCGAGGATCTGGCCACCTTCGAGCAGGTCGAGATCACGGTCAATGATCGTGACGGTGCGATAACGGTGACTGGCGTACTGTTGAATGCCATCCTCGACGCCGTTGGGGTGCAGAACAGTGCGACCACGGTGGTCTTCACCGGCGGCGATGGCTACACCGCCGAGCTACCGTTGGCCGATCTACAGGCTGACGCCGATGCCATCCTCGCCGTTGACGACAACGGTGCCATTCGCAATGTATTGCCCAGCCAGCGGCCACGGTTCTGGGTCAAGGGCCTGGTTACCATCGAGATCAAGTAAGTGGAATCCTCGGCCCCTGTGCGCCGTCAGCAATTGGGGACGCCGCGCAGGAATCCCGCCCTGATCTGGCTGCTCGGCGCGGGGGTGGCCTTCAAGTCGGTGACAGAGTCACGTCGCTCGAAAACATCGGCTAGCCCCTTGAGCGCCACGAGCTTCCACTCACGCAGCACCGTGGGCGCAATCCGTACTCGGCAGCCAGCTGATTCAAGGTTTTACTCTCCTTGAGCAGCTCCAACACGACCTGGGCTTTGAACGTCGCGGTGTAAGACTTTTCATACGGGTATTCTACCGAACCCTGACCTCGTGCGTGTGCAGATTCCTGGCTCCACTATAGTGCGCCAGGTCGCCGCTATACCAGGCCTGAGTATAGTCCTCGATGGTGGCGTGGATGCATCGGTTTTGATGTCGCTATACAACCGACATGCAGATTATTTCAGCGCGTGTGGGCATACACGAGATCCCTCCATTTTTCATCTTCATGCACGTAATCCAGCGTCATGCCAACCTTGTGCGCGACGTTGATCGAAGCGTGGTTGTGGGGATGGATCAGGCAGATCAGTCGTGTGAGCTGCAATTGGTCGTAGCCGTAGCGCAGTAAGGCTTGCGCTGCCTCGGTTGCTAATCCCTGCCCCCAATAGGCCTTGTCCAGCAGATACGAAATCTCGACCTCTTGGCGCTGATTGATCGTCCACGGGAGGAGGCCGCAACGCCCAATGAAGCTTTCTGTGGGCTTGTAGATCGTGGCCCATAATCCAAGCTTGGGGTGTTGCGGGTGGCCATGCAAAAACCACTCCAGCTCCTCACGTGTTTCTTGGTATGTCAAGGTTCCATCAGGAAAGAACTGTCGCAGCATCGGGTCGCGATACAGGGCAAATAAGGCGTCGAGGTCGCTGATTTGGAAGCGCCGCATGAGCAAGCGTTCGGTTTCAAGGATTACCATCGCTCTATCCTTTCACTTGCAAGAGCCGAAGCGTGACCGCCAAGTTCCGTCGGTCTATCGAAAGCATGTTGCCGTTCGACCGAAAGATGAAATTCAGCACAATGTTCTCGTTGATACACGGCGAGCGTGCGTGCGTGAACACACGCTCGCCTTGGCCAGTATTTGGCCAGGGTGCGCCGAATGGCGCGGTGGGTCAGACGGCCCCCGGAGTCGGCAATGTCACGTCGAACGGGTAGGCGTCGATGATGCGTGTGACACACGGTTGGCCACTGCGCGTCGATAGCCCATAGCCGCCGCCACCATACGCGGGTGAAAGAGGGCGCTAGGGGATGTACTTAGGTGAAGCACATGAAACAGCCGCTTGACCACCTCAGCATCGCGCGTCGCCTGGACAAAGACCCGATCCAGGTAGCGGTACATCATGCGGTCAAGCCAACTGGGCGGCGCTCCTTCGGTGTCAGGCGCACGGAGATCTGGCCCCGTGGCAAGTGTCCATGCCGTGGCGTTGCTCCGCGCTAGCTGCTGCTGAAAGTGGCGGCTCACCCCTGCAAGTGCGCTGTCGCCCAAACGTCGGCGCTGCATAGCGAGGCAGCGATCCAATACTGCCGCGCTCATACTGGCCACCGTCATGCCCTGCCCATATACGGGGTTGAATGCAGAAACGGCGTCGCCGAGCACCACAAACCCATCAGGCCAGGATTGCATACGCTCATAGTGTCGGCGGCGATTTTCTGTGGCGCGAAAGCCTGTTATCGGCGAAAGACGCTGCGCCTGCTGGATGGCTTCGTAGAACAAGGGCGTCCGTAAACTCTTTGCAAAGGCCATAAACGCTGCCTCATTGGTCGGCGGGTAGTCGCGCCCCATGCCAAGCAGCGTGACGACCCATCGCCCACCTTCGACGGGCCAGATAACCCCACCACGCTTATCGGTCGGCGGCGCGGGCTGCACATACATACCTTTCCAAGATGTTTGAAAGCCAACGTTTGGTGTAAAGATGGCGGAGGCGTAACCGAGAAAGCTATTTACCACCGTTTCAGTCGGCGTCGGGTAGCCAAGCTCGTGTAACCAAGCGGGTGTCCGCGAACTCCGGCCACTCGCATCAACGACCAGGGTCGCAAGCAGGTTTTCGTCGTCGGCGTGCTGCCCTGCTTCCGCAGGACGGTTCCGCACGCGCACCCCAACGACCTGTCGGTTGTGGTCGCCCAGTAGGCCAACCACATCGCAGCCTTCGCGGATTGTGATACGTGAGTCGGCTAGTACGCGTGCGCGCAGACGTGCCTCAAGCAGCGGGCGGCTGGCGGCGTAGGTAGTAAGCCCAGAAGGAGCACGCATGAGCCAACCCACCGGCGCTAGTTGGGCAACATCGCCCGTGAAATCCATTAAGGGCGCACCAGCGGCGGCCAACTCGGCTTGCAAACCCGGAAACAGTTCATCAAGCAGTTGTCGCCCACGGGCCAACAGAATATGCGCGTGATGGCCTTGCGGAATGCCGTTGCGTGGCTCTTCCCCATTGGAGAAACGGTCACGCTCGATCATCACCACGCGATCTACGTGATTGGCGAGCACGCGCGCCGTCACCAGTCCTGCAATGCTGGCTCCAATAACAACGGCTTGACGATCTGGGGCAAACGTTTGTGTAAGCAGCGCCATGGAGATTCTCCTATAATTTACAGCGGGCGAGCGCGCACGACCACACGCTCGCCTCGGCCAGTATTCGGCTAGGGTGCGCCAAACGGCGCGGCAGGGCAAACAGTTCCTGGAGCAGGCAGCGTCAGATCGAACAGATAGGCGTCGATGATGCGTGTGATGCAGGGCAGGTCATCGCGCTGCGCTAGCACGTGCCCGCCGCCGGTGTAGCGCACCACCGTGTCGTCCATGCCAAGCGCCGTTGCCATGCGCTTGGTCCAGGAGAAGGGCGCGTCGGTGTCGAACTCGCCGCCAATGAGCAGGATCGGCGTTTTGAGCTTGCGCTGCACGTTGCGGATGAGCGGCGTGTCGGCGGCGGGCCAGGCCATGCAGCTCGACACGGAGGAGGCCAGGGCTGGCGCACTCGTGAAGCGCTCATATGTTGTGCCGAGAGCCTCCACGACCTGCTGGTAGTCGGCCGCCGCGCGGCGCGTGCCGTAGTCGTTGCAGAAGCGGGCCGTGAAGCCATCGCCGAGTGTGGGGAAGCCTGGCACCTGCGCGAACAGCGCGTAGTTCTCCGCCAGCGCGTTTGTCAGCGCGACCACGACCAGCGGCCACTGGCTCTCGTTGGAGAGCGCAAACGCTATTGCGCTCGAAAACCTGGCGGCGGTGAAAAGCGAGCCGTCGGGCAAGGTGAAGGGCTGGGCCAGCAGCCGCTCGCGCACAGTGTCGAAGGCAGCAACAACTCCCGTTGTGTGAAGCGGGCAGCTTGGTGTGCGGGCGCAGATCTGGTCGACGCGCCCGAGGGCGAGATCCTGGGCCGCCGCTTGTTCGGCGGGCCGCTCAATGTTGTAGTCGCGGAAGTCTGGCCCCACCGGCGAGTCGAGCAGCATGGCGCGCACGCGCTTGGGGTAGCGCGAGGCGTAGACGGCGCCGACCGGGCCGCTGTTCGAGATCATGAGGAAGGAGAGCTGGCGCTCGCCCAGCGCCCGCCGGAACTGCTCGATGTCGCGGGCGAAATTGTTGCCGCTGATCGACAGGACGAAGTCGCGGTCTTCATCCAGACATTGGGCAGCGACCAGACGCGCGCGATCGTCGTAGAAGGCCTGTAGTGTGGCGTCCGTCTGTGGGCCGGCGAGGGGCGGCAGGTCGAAGCCGCACGCGAGCGGGCGGGTGCGCCCTGCGCCGCGCGGGTCGAGGCTGACGATGTCGAAGCGCTGGCGCACGCGATTGAAGCTGGGGTCGCTAACGCCATTCCGCACGAAGTCCACGCCAGATGCGTGGCCACCGGGATGCACGAACAGCACTCCGATGCGCGCCGCCGGGTTGAGGGCCTTTGCCCGCACCACGGCCATCTCGAACGTTGCCCTCGGCTTGGCGTAGTCCACCGGCAACGTGAGCGCGGCGCACTCGACGGCGGCGTTCTCGGGGCAGGGCACCCATACGATCGTGTGCTGGAGTGCATCGGCATCACGGTCTCCCATTGCCGAGTTCGACACCAGCGCGGGCTGCGCCTGCGCGAGCAATGGCGTAGCGAGGGACAGAATCAGGATGGCGAAAAGCCAGGTAAATCGTTGCATTGGTCGGGTCTCCTATTACTGCCTACAGCGGATTTATAGATTGATGGCACGGTCAGATCATCCTTAACTCATTGATGTGACCGTAAATGGTTCACCACCTTGGTGGTGATGCGTGGCGCGGTGCTCATCAGCGATATCGATGATACGGGAGCGCTCGTGTTCTGCCACGGTTCTCTGCGGAGCTATTGCCGGAGCTATTACTGCCCCTGGCTGCGGCCCGAACGCCGAGCGCGCTTCGCCCGTATAGTGGCCGCTATCCTTCACTAGCCTCTTGGAGCGCCAGCCCTACCGCCTGTTCACGACGACGCACGGCCTGGCATCGCTTTGACGTCAACGTTGTGGTACCCGGCGATCCACCACTGACCGCCTTCTTTCACCAAGACCTGAAGCAAAGAACTCCTGGTTGCCCCAGTCGAACCGGATGACAATCCCGGTGGCAGTGTCGCCTGACTCTCCACGGCACAGTCGATAGCGACGATGGCCGTTCCAGAGACTGGAAAGTGAATTCTCTGGACGACGAGCGACGCCGTAGAACCTTTTGCGAACGTGCTGAAGATGGTTGCGTGTCTTTCGCGAAAGGCCTCGCGACCGAAATAGCGATCTCCGAACAGGTTGGTGAACGTCCCGTCAACGTGGAATCGTGCAGCGTACGAAGTCGCGTCTCCCGCGTTCCACGCGTGCTGTTGCTCCGCAACGATCTCCCGAATCCTGTGTTCGTCGTCTATCGTGCTCACGATGTCCTCCTCGGCCGCCGTCGGCTGCATCTCCCTCGTCGTGGTGTGATGTGCTGACCTCCAGCGCTCTCGGCATACGCTGGAGGTCAGCGTTGGAAGTCAGTTTATGGTCATCGTTGCCGAGTCGATCTGTTGGGCGCGCCGTTCGAATCGTGCAACGTCGAGCAGAATCTCCGCTACCGCCTTCGGTTGAGAGATCATGGCATCGTGCCCACCCGAGAGGAGCGTGTACGAGCGGAAACGCTGCCTCTTTGCCCGCTCGGCGGCTTCCACGAACCACGGCGCCTCGGTCAGCTGAATGTACGTTTTGGCAAACGAATCGTACAGCTGCGCAGACAACTGCACGGGTTGCGTGATGGCTCGGATCGGCTGGTCGCCTATTCGCGGATCGGCCCACGCGATGTCGCGCTCATCGGTGACACCAAAATCGCGGCTGGTTCCCAGGGCAGGTACACGCCATCCGTCATCCCGCGTCGGTAGCATGGGGGCGTAGTCTGTCAGAGCCTTCCCGCTCTCCGGCAGAAATCCATCCAGAAACACCAGGTGTGCGACGCGCGACCCGATAGCTTCTGCGACGCCAGCGATCACCATGCCGCCGTAACTATGGCCGACGAGCACCACATCGTGGAGATCCTCGTATTCCAGCACGGAGACGATGTCTTTGATGTGGGTCGCAAGGTCGATCTCCGGCGTCAGCAAATGCGCGCGCTCACCTAAGCCGGTCAGCGTGGGTGTGAAGACCTGGTGGCCAGCGGCTCGTAGAAGGGGCGTCAGCTTGTTCCAACACCAGCCACCGTGCCATGCGCCATGCACCAGCACGAACGTGGTCGGGGTATCGTCTCGCGTAGCGACTACCTTGTTCATTTCAACCTCGCTATATGAACTACGTATACGCAGTTCTGTGTTCGCACAGCCCGGCCCATTGCCGTTGTGCTACACTTGCATTGTTGCAGCCGCAGGCAGGCAGCGGGTCACCCTTTGCGATACACGAGGGTGACAGGCGGGATACAGCGGTTTTGGAATCGTGATGGACGAAACGACGACATCGTTCGGCTACTGGGTGCGCAGACAGCGTCGTGCGCTCGATCTGACGCAGCGTGCGTTGGCTGATTGTGTCGGCTGCGCGACCGCGACGATCAAAAAGCTCGAAGCCGACGAACGGCGGCCATCACGGCAGATGGCCGAGCGGCTCGCAGTGTGTCTGCGGATCGCAGACGACCAGCGCAACAACTTTCTGCTGG
>JACMIM010000900.1 GCA_014381165.1 Roseiflexaceae bacterium | reverse complement strand
GACCTTTATCCCCGGCGCGGCGCACATTTCTACCCTGGAGCACCCAGAACCATTCAATGCGGCGCTGCTACAGATTTTCGCCTAAACGACGACCGTTGGGGCGCGCCGCGACGCGCCCCTACGGTCGTCGCGCACCGTCAGTCGACAAAGCTGATTACGGCAACGAACGCGCCCACGAGGCTAATCATCCACGTCACCCCCCAGACTAGCAGCAGCAACGTGAACTTCTCGAACTTCTGACCAGGCTTCGAACGGCGCGGCAGGAGCAGCGCTACATTCCAAGTCACGCCCGTAGCGGCCAGCAAGGCCGCTAACAGGCCGCCGAAGATGTAAGTTCTTTCTGCGACATTCTCGAAGAAGTAGTGCCAGCGCAGCTCGTTTATCTGTTCTGCACTCAAGTTCTGCGATGCGTCGATGTGCGCAAAGTACGGTTGGATGTAGTCGTTCCCAATTATGCAGGGCCACGGCCTGCTCGCATAGCTGGCTACGCATACACTTTCCAGGGGAGTACTCGGATCTCGGCTACGCCGCGCGTCGATCAGGAGCGGCTGCCCAGCGATCTCGATCTGGCAGCGCGAGGTGTAGGCGGCGTCGCCCGGTAGTGCCCGGCAATCCAACCGCCGCCCCGAAATAGACACCCCGCTTTCTTCGTTAGAGCTGATGCTAATACCACGAATTGTTTGTGAATCAGGTGCGGGCGATGATTGATACATCACGAGGCCCAGGATTACCATTGTGATGATATACGCGGCGGTGCCGCCCATGAGTAGCTTCTGCCAAGTCATGCCAATCCTCCACTGATGCGCCGCGTGTTCGCGCACAAGCGCACGCGCTAATCCGCCGCATTCACGCAGCACCATTCGTACCTGGGCTGATGCCGGTTGTACTGCTGTATCTTTAAGCAGCTGCGCAAACACACCGGCCATTTCTGTGCCATATGTTTCGCGGAATGGTTCTGGAAAGCAGCCTACAACCCAGGAGTAGCAGCGGGTTGCGAGTTTGTGCCACGGCCTCACGCGCGTTCCCCCGCCGCCCGCCGCCCGACCGCGACCAGCGCTTCTAGCCGCGCCAGCTCGGCCTGAATAATACGTCGCCCTATTCCGGTCAGCTCGTAGGAGTGGGTCACGCGCCCACGCTCGGCTTGATCGTGTTCGACGTAGCGGGCGATCCAGCCTTGTTCGAGCAGCCGTTTCAGCGCACCATACAGCGTCCCGGTGCTCAACAGGACGCGCCCTTCACTGAGTACCTCGACATCTTTCAGCATGGCATAGCCATGGCTTGGCCCCGGTACCAGGCTGATCAACATAAATAGCACGGCCTCGGTCAGCGGTAGATGTGGTTGAATGTCAGGTGAAGCAAGCATCGGCGTCCTTATGGCGCAGCACGATATGTCGCACGACGACATATTATGCGAAATTATTACGTTCGTCAAGGAACAAAAAACACCGGTAGGGCTGGGTTTCAAACCCAGCCCTACCGGTGTTTTTTCGACCCAGTTTACCGGCGCGGCTTGGCCGTGCTCGGCGCGATCTTGCGCCCGCGAATAGTGGTGTACTTGAGTGCCCGCATCACGCGCTCGGCGGTGGCCTCGGGCACCTCGACAAACGAGAAGCGGTCGAACAGCTCGATATTGCCAATCGCACGACCGGGGATATTGGCCTCGTTGGCGATCGCGCCGACGATATCGCCGGGGCGCACGCCGTCCTCGCGGCCAATGTCGATGAACAGACGCACCATGCCGCGCTCGGGGCCAAAGCTGTTGCGATCGCCGCCGAAGTCGCGCTCGCCGCCCGGTCGCTCGCCACGGAAGCCACCACCACCGCGATCGCCGCCATAGCCGCCGCCTGAGCGCTCGCCGCGGTAGCCGCCGCGATCGTTGCCACGGTCGTTATAGCCGCCACGGTCGCCATTGTTGCCCCGGCGCGAGCGATCCTCGTCGGAGGGCTCCATTGCGGCCAAGCGGTCTTCGCCCTCGTCCTGAGGCATGCCAAGCAGCAGCTTAAAGGCAGCGGCGGCCAGGTCGGTTGGGCTATACTCCTCGCCCAGTTCCTCGGCCATAATCGTGTAGGTTTCCAACCCGCCGTTCGCCAGTGTCTCGCGCAGTGTTTCCTTGAACGACTCGCGGCGGCGCGCGATCACATCCGCGATCGTGGGCAGGCGCATGCGCTGAATCGGCGCGCTGGTCGCTCGCTCGATGATGCGCAGCAGCCGCCGCTCGCGTGGCGTCACCAGCGTGATTGCCGTGCCGCTGCGCCCGGCCCGGCCGGTGCGCCCAATCCGGTGGACATAAATCTCCGGGTCGAGCGGCATGTCATAGTTGATCACATGCGAGACATGCTCGATATCCAGGCCGCGCGCCGCCACGTCGGTTGCCACCAGCACCTCGACCTGATTCGAGCGAAAACGGCCCATCACGCGGTCGCGTTGAATCTGGCTCAGGTCGCCGTGTAGCGTTTCCGCTGGAATCGCCCGGGCGATTAGGCGCTCGCCGAGTGAATCGACCTCGCTCTTGGTGCGGCAGAAGATGATCGCCGATGTCGGCTGCTCGAAATCCAGAATGCGCGCCAGCATCTCGAACTTGTCGCGCCCACCCACTTCGTAGTAGACCTGGCGAACCTGCGAGACGGTCATCTGCGCAGTCTTGACCACGATCCGCTCGGGGTTGTGCATGTAGTTCTTGGCCAGTGCTGCGATCGGGCCGGGGATAGTCGCCGAGAACAAAGCCGTCTGGCGCTCGGGCGGCGTTTCCTTCAGAATCGCCTCGATATCATCGATAAAGCCCATGTCCAGCATTTCATCGGCCTCGTCCATCACCAACATGCGGATGGAATCGAGCTTGAGCGTGCCGCGCTGAATGTGGTCGAGCAGCCGACCCGGCGTGCCGACGACAACATGGACACCGCGGTCAAGCGCCCGCAGTTGGCGGTCGATCGGCTGGCCGCCGTACACTGGCAGCACCGAAAGGCCGCTGTATTTACTGTAGGAGTGCAGTGCCTCGGCCACCTGAACGGCCAGTTCGCGGGTTGGCGTCAGAATAAGCGCTTGGGGCTTCTTCAAGCTGGTGTCGATCCGCTCGATGATCGGCAGTGAAAAGGCTGCCGTCTTGCCAGTGCCGGTCTGGGCCTGGGCAATCACGTCCACGCCTTCGAGCAGTTTGGCGATGGTACGCGCCTGAATCGGTGTCGGCTCCTCATAGCCAAGCTCGCCGATAGCCTTGAGAATGTTCGCGTTAAGGCCAAGCTCTGGGAATGTAATAGAGCCTGGCTCACGCGCAATCGCGGGTGCAGCTTCGGGCGTCGCCACTGGTTTGGTGTCGGTCGCCACTACAAGTTCAGCTTCGGGCGTCGCCACTGGCTCGGTGTCGGTCGTTGCCACTGGCTCGATGTCGGCCAGCACTACTAGCTCGGTGTCGGGCGTCGTCACTGGCTCGGTGTCGGGCGTCAACACAGCCTCGGTTTCAGTCGTTGTCACAAATTCCTCACTGATGCGCCCAGGTGGGCCACGCCAGCAGGAACAACGTGCGAACGCGCACACCCCGCAGGCCGGCAAGACCCTTCCAGGCAACAAAAAACGCAGGATGAAGTTCCTGCGGTGCCATTACCACAAGCCGGTATTATACCTTATTTATAGGAAGTTTGCATGGTCAATGTCCTTCAATAGCCGCGCGGCTGAAGCCGCTGGCTATGGTTACGAAGCCCGCCTACGCGGGCTAAACAGCATTTCAGCCCGCGTAGGTGGGCGTGGTGTTCTCGGCTATCGCCAACTTAGCGCGCATACAGCGTGCGCGTCATCAGGCCGACCGCGAGCACCGTGATAGCAAAGCCGATCAGGGCGTAGCGGCGGGCGGGTCGGGCGTCGCCGCCTGCGGCGATGCTGCGCAGCGCCGGACGCAGTGCGCCATCGCCAATGCCCAGTAAGGCTACCGCGCACACCGCCGACGTGATCACCAATGCGCCCCACTCGCTGCCAATCAGGTTGGCGAAGCCGCGCGTGCGCGTGATCAGCAAAATGCCAAAGCAGATCGTGGCCATGCCTGTGTAAGTCAGCAGCCGCACCGCTCCGATCGCAATCTGCTGAAGTGCATCGTTGCGCGCATGTGCCATCAGCGGGACGATCACAAACGCCAGCAGGGCGTAGCCGCCGACCCAGATCGCGCCGCCCACCACATGGCCCCAGCGCAGCATCCAGATAATGAGTGCGCTCATTGCAGCGTCTCCTCGTCATGTGTGTGGGTCGTCATACGCAATCCTCTGCCAATCTGCCATTCACCAATCAGTGCGCCAAGCGGCCCGCCCGAAAGCAACACGGCAATGGGAAACCACCAGCGCCACAGGCCATCGACTGCGCCGACGCCAGCCAGTGTGAGCAGCAGCAGAAAATTGCCGCCGTGTAATGGCCCAAGGATTCGTACCAGTTCACGATTACCGTTCAGGGATGCTGCGACGAGTGCCACCAGTAGCAGTGCGTCGGCGAGCGCTACCCACCGAATCAGTCGCAGCCGCCGCCTGGCGCGTTGGACAAAAACGTTCGTCATAATAGATGATGCCTCGAGGGTTTAGCAGGGTATGGGAGAACATGGTATGCTGCTTTTATACTGTCCGCATTAGCCCAATACCGAGACGGTCTACGTCAAAATCTGAGGCGAATTGGCCGTTTGAGTACCGCAGCATGAGCGCTAATTTCACAATGAATACAAGTACCGAAGCTCTTTTTGCCGCAGTAGTTGCGGCTGCCCAGGCAGCGAACGAGCGCGAGGCGACACTGGCGACATTTGCGCACCTGCTGGCGCAGGCTGCAGGCGCGGACGCCGCACATGTGTATCTCTACGACGATGCTCGCCGCCTCATTCCGCATCGTGATGCTAGCCTTGATCTGCTCCAGGAACATTGGGCAACAGTTGGGCAGTCAATCTGG
>JACMIM010000899.1 GCA_014381165.1 Roseiflexaceae bacterium | reverse complement strand
GCTTGTTCGTTATTTTTTTTTTTTTTCGCTTTTGGCCCAACCCCGACCAAAGCCGAAACAATTATTCGTTAGTTCCTTGCCCGCCGCAGGCGAAATGAAAGCGCTTGGGCAACTGCGTAACTCCTACAATTATTCCTTATTTGCTTGCCCACGGCGCTACGACCACAGACGATCGTGGCTGCCTGCCGCGTCCCACTCGGGCGTTGGCGCGAAGAAGCCCTGGTCCTCGGGCGCGAGGTGCGCCTTGATCGCTGCTTCGTTGATGGTAAAGCCCAGCCCTGGTGCCTCGGGCACCGGGATGTAGCCGTTCTGAATGATCGGCTTTGGCACACCATCGATAAAATCGCCCCAAAAAGGTATCTCGGTGAAATGATGCTCCAGCGCAATGAAGTTTTCGGTTGCGGCGGCGCAGTGGACACTGGCCATGGTGCTGACCGGCGTTCCAGCCATATGCAAGGCCATACTGATGCCGTACTCCTGGGCCATGTCGCCAATCTTCTTGGTTTCCACGATCCCGCCACTCGTGGCGAGGTCGGGATGGATGATGTTGACAGCACGCGCCTCGAGCAGCGGGCGAAAGCCTTCTTTCAGGTAAATGTCCTCGCCAGTGCAGACCGGCGTGTGGAGTGCCCGCTCAAGCTGCACCCACTGGTCGGTATATTGCCAGGGCACCAGGTCTTCGAGCCAGGCTAAGTTGTATGGCTCCAGGGCTTGGCCGAGGCGAATACAATCGTCGATGCCGATGTGCCCGAAGTGGTCGGCAGCAATCGGCACCTCGTCGCCGACCACGGCGCGTACCTGCGCGACATATTCACAGATCAGCTGCATGCCTTTGGGGGTCAGGCGCACATGCGTGAAGGGGTGCATCAGCGTCTGGATGTTGAGCATGCGTTCGAGCTTGTCCTCGGGGTCACCCGGCAGCATACCCTGAGGCCACGATAATGCACCCTTGATGCCAATCAGCGGCTGGACGCCCAAGTCCATCTTGAGCATGGTAAAGCCGCGTTCGAGCCGTTCAAGCAGCTTCTTGCCCATAGCCTCGCCGGTGGGTTCGTTAGGCGTGTCGCAGTACATCCGCACTCGATCGCGGAATTTGCCGCCCGCGAGCACATAGGCTGGCACGCCGTAAGCCTTGCCAGCCAAATCCATCAGCGCCATCTCGACGCCGCACACCCCGCCACCTTGCCGCCCATGAGACCCAAACTGTTTAATCTTACGAAACAGGCGGTCGACGTTACACGGGTTTTCACCAAGCAGCCGGCTCTTCAACATGAGTGCGTAGTGTTTACTCGCGAAGTCGCGAACCTCGCCATAGCCGCTGAGACCTTGGTTGGTGTCGATGCGAACGATCGTAAAGCGCCAGTTGTTCCAGGCCACGGTCGCGGTGCGCATGTCGGTGATTCGCAGCTCGCTCGGGCGTGAGCCAGCGCGCACATGGTCTTCCGGTCGTGCAGTCGCGTGTTGGTTCATGGTCAGCCACCCCCTACAATGCGGATGTCGAGTACAAAGTACTCCACAGTGGCTGTGCTGTCAAAAGGGTGTGACGTAAAGTCTTGTGACGCCGCTCCACCACCAGGCAGCCTATTTCGTGCGGTTGTTC
>JACMIM010000898.1 GCA_014381165.1 Roseiflexaceae bacterium | reverse complement strand
GAACTAACGATCCACACCCGCATCTCGACCACGCTGCCGACAGGTGATGACAGGCCAGTTTTTGTATTGATCCACGGGCTGCTGATCTCCAGCCGCTATATGATGCCCACCGCCAAACGTCTGGCCCTGTATGGCCAAGTTTTTGTGCCGGATCTGCCAGGGTTTGGCTTGAGCGAAAACCCCAAACACGTCTTTACGGTAGTGGAGTTGGCCGATACCCTTGTGGCGTGGATGGACGTGCTGGATTTGCCGCAAGCAATTTTTATCGGCAACTCGCTGGGTTGCCAGGTGCTGATCGATCTAGCGGTGCGCTATCCCATGCGTGTCCGCGGCTTAATCTTGACCGCGCCCGCTCTGGATCCATTTGGCGGAAACATGGTGCAACAGTTTATCCATTTGATGATGGATGCGCCGCTCGAACATTTCTCGTTGGCTTTACCGCTCTTTATCGATATCTTCGCCGGCGGTCCCTACCGGGCGTTGCTCACCTTTCGCGACGCAATGGCCGATCCAGTCGTGACAAAACTCCCGCAGATCCAAGCACCGACGCTGATTGTGCGGGGTGAGCGTGATCCGGTGGTGTCGCAACGTTGGGTGGAAAAAATGAACGCCAGTGTGCCAAACAGCTGCTTGGTCATCATTCCAGGCGGTCCACACGGGGTCAACTATAGTACGCCGGACGCGCTTGTCGAAATCGTGCGCGCATTTTTGGTGCGTACACAGGCAGAACGCTGGCCAGCGCCTGTTATTGCCAACAAAACGGACTGAGTATGCAGCCAGACATACGCTTTGAACACCGCCAAATTGAACTGGGCGCGGCGTGTATCCATTACCAAATGGCCGGCGCAGGCAAGCCCTTGGTGCTGATTCACGGTCTGGGCGGATCGTCGCGCTGGTGGCGCAAGAATGCGACCGTTCTAGCGCAGCACTTTCAAGTCTATGTCATCGATCTGGTAGGCTTTGGTCAAAGCCGCAGCAAGGAACGCTTTGTCCTCGCGCAGGCGGCGCATCTGTTGGCCGCTTGGATCGATCTGCTCCATTTAGACCGGGTAAACCTGATTGGGCATTCGATGGGCGGTCGAATTGCGGCTGAATTCGCCGCCGACTTCCCCACCCGCGTCGACCGACTTGTGCTGGTGGATGCAGCGATTGTGCCGTTCGGTCACGGGTATGTCAAACAGTCCTGGGGGATGGCGCGCGAGCTAGGCGTCGCGCCGATCGATCTTCTGCGCGTCTTGATTGTCGACACTTTACAAGCGGGGCCGTTCGAAACGTTGCGGATCGGGCGTGAAATTCTGCGCACCAACCTAAGCCACAAACTGACCGCCATCCAGGCGCCAACGTTGATCATCTGGGGTGATCACGACACGATTGTACCGGTGCAGCTAGGCAAAGCGCTGAACGAAGCCCTGGTCGGCAGTCGATTGGAGATCATCCCTCGCGCCGGGCACATTCCCATGTGGGAACGGCCAGCCGAGTTCAATCAATTGATCTTGGATTTTCTGGTGGACAGACAACAGACGGCAGACAGTAAAGAATAGACGACGGTTCATCGTTGAGCATCGGTGGTAATTCATCATCAAATCACCACGAATAGCGAGAAAACTCCGACGATGGACGGCCTAAGGTTGATGCTATCCACCATCGGCTTTACCCGCAACGCCCGGCCCTAGCTGCTTGCCACCTTCGCCCGCTCTTGTTCCACCAGCACACGGCGCAAAATCTTGCCCGAAGCCGATTTGGGGATCTGTTGCACAATCTCGAGGCGGCGGATCTTCTTGTACGGCGCCACCCG
>JACMIM010000104.1 GCA_014381165.1 Roseiflexaceae bacterium | reverse complement strand
TCGCGGGTTCGAATCCCGTCTCCCGCTCCATTGATACATAGGAAGCCCAGGCTGCCTCAGACGCGGGAGTGGCTCAGTTGGTAGAGCGGCACCTTGCCAAGGTGCAGGTCGCGGGTTCGAATCCCGTCTCCCGCTCCAGCAGAAAAACCGAAGGCATATGCCTTCGGTTTTTTCGTGCGCTTTATTCTCTCGCCGCACCTTCAGCGAGCGTAGGCAGGTAGTCTTACTTCTGCCTGTGCGCTGAATACTCTGACGCTCAGGCTGTCACTAATGCGATCGCCAGCCCGTCATAGCCTTTGCTGCCAACTGTTTGGATTGCGGTAGCTGTGACGCCCGGCGTAGCGGCCAGCGCCTGGTTGAAGCGGCGCACACCCTGGACGCTCACATCCTCGCTGGCCGCGTCGATCACCTCGCCACCCCGCACGACATTGTCGGTGATGATCAGCCCGCCGCGCCGGGTCAGCCGGAGCGCCAATGCGAAATAGGCGGCGGTGTTCTGCTTGTCTGCGTCGATGAACACCAGATCAAACGGCTCCAACTGCTCGTCCGCAAGCTGCGGCAGCGTTGCCAATGCCGCGCCGACTCGTACTTCCACAACATCTGCCAGACCGGCCCGCGCGAGGTTGGCGCGGGCAACGGCTGCATGGGTTGGGTTCGCCTCCAGCGTGATCAGCCTGCCGCCAGTGGGCAACGCCCGCGCCAGCCAGATCGTGCTGTAGGCGGCAAGCGTGCCAATCTCTAGGATATGGCGCGCGCCAATCGCCTGGGCTAGGATGGAGAGGAACTTGCCCTGATTCGGCGCAACATTGATCGGCGGTAGTCCAGCCTCGGCTGCGGCCTGAAGTGCGGCGTCGAGCACTGGATCATGCGGCACCAGCAGTTCGCCGAAGTACGTATCAACTGCCGTCCACTGGTCTTGCGACATGGCTTGCTCCGTTCTACAAAACGTAAAGGCACGAAAGAAGCTGCGCCGCTCCTTCGTGCTCTTTACAATCAACGGGCCATTTATTCTTCAGGAAGCAGCGCTGGCTGTGCTGTGCGTGCCTCGCGCAGAAAGGCCGGCTCGGGCAGCATCAGCAGCGCGTGTTCGAACAGCGCCATCGCCATCATCAGGCATAGCATGGTCGCGCCGGCAGCCTGGGCGTCGCTGGCCGTCTGGTCGAGCGCCCGCCATAGTAGCCAGCCAGTCAGCGCTAGGGTCACGGCAATTGAGAACGGGAAGTAGGCGTTGCTGGTTCGACGCGAGACTACCCGCCGCACCCAATCGAGGTGGCCTGGCAGCATGCGCGCGTCGAAGTTGCGCACGCCCAACAGCACATTCAGCTGGGCGCTCTGGTGCATGGTCAGGAGAATCAGCAGCGTCCAGGTGCCGGTCTGGTTGCCGCCGCCCCAGGTGAGGGCAACCACCGTTGCGGTCAATCCGATGGCTAACAGTTCGTGATACAGGCTAGCATACACGGCTTGAACTAACTGGGGCCAGTGGGCGTGCCTTGCTTCCAGTTGTGGGCCGGTCGCCGCACCAGTATAGAAGGTGAGCAGGTGCCAGCCGGAGACGCTCACGCCACAAAAGAATGCCAGGTATGCCCCAGCCGTACTTGTGTCGTCACGGCTCACCCACAGCCCGATCAGCGCCGCCAACAGGCCAAGGTTCGCCAGCGGCAAGGCCAGCCGGTAGCTACGCGGGCGGCGGTACAAAAACATAATTGCCGCCGTGCTTGCCCACCAGATAAAGAGGGCAAACAAGGCGGGCAGAACGTGGCGGAGGAACATGGGGTCTCACTTCGATCATAGCGAGAGGCCAGGGGCGTGGGGCAAGCATTTGTCCGCTCGCCGTGCGCTCCTGACCTCTCGATTAGCTTACCGTGCCGGCGGGGCGACGATGTTGGCCTGTGTGGCCCAGGCGTACCAATCGGTGATCACAGTGCCGGAAAGCAGCAGGCCAATTGCGCCGCTGAGTCCGCACAAGGCGGCGAACCACCAGGCCCAGTAGTGGATGCTGGCCGCGTTCGCGTTGAAGCCCATGCACCAGCGCCAGAACAGCTGCGAGCGGTGCGTACCAGGCCCCTCGACAATCGCCTCCTGCAGCTCAAGCTCCGAGCCGTAGCGGGCGGTCGCGCAGATTGTCGCGCCGTGCATGGCCAGTAGCAGCGTCGAGCCGAGCAGGAAGAACACCGAGATCATGTGGAACGGGTTGTAGTAGAAATTGCCATACAGAATACTGACGTTGTTGGTCCAGTCCAGCAGGGCCTTGAGGCCATGGCCCGACGCGCCCGACCAGGTGCCGATCAGAATCGGCCGGATGAGGTAGATCACAAAGTACAGTGACAGTGCCGCTGAGAAGCCCCAGAACAACTGCTTACCCAGGCCGGTTTGGCGGGCGCGCGTCCACAGGCGCATCAGCCAGGCCATCACGCTGAAGTGCAGAAACAGCGTGGCCACCAGCCAGGCACCGCCAGTGTGCCAGGGTGCCCAGCCCAGGCCATAATCGCTGGTGGGCGGGTCAACTGAAAGGTTGAAGATTTCGCGGGCGAGCAGCACGGGGCTGTAACCGACCTGCCAGAGGTATTCCAGCAGGATGATCAGCGCCGTGACACTGCCGAACACGATCGAGAGTAAGCCCCAGATGCCAATATAGAATGGCCCCACCAGGCCGCTACCGAACAGCCGATCCATCCAGTTGAGGTAGATCGACGGGCCAATGTTGGCCTCCAGGCCCACGCCGCCCCGCTCGACTGCCTCGATGTCGATCTCTGGCTCTTTGCGCCGCTTGCTGGCGACACCGCCAACCACCGCGCCAATGCCGACAATCACCAGGCCAAAGCCCGCGCCCTCGATATCCCAAATCGGCAGCTTGTCCCAGAACGAGTAAACCGAGGCCCAGTTCTGCACCAGCGTGCCTGAAAGGAAAATACACAGGTTGCCGGACAGCACCGAGGCCGCGCCGAACCAGAACGAGATGCGGTGAATGCCGATCTCGCCGACGCTGTAGCCCAGAATGCCGCGCCAGAACGTGTCGATGTGGCGCACATCGACGCCAGGGCGGTTCAGCGAACTCCAGATTGCCGAGCCGTGCATCGCTAGAAACAGTGTCGAGGCGAACAGCAGCGAGACGCCGGCCGCGTGGAACGGGTTGTAGAAGAAGTTGTAATACTGGTAGCCGACGTTCGAAACCCAGTCCAAATGGTGAGTGATGCCGAGCGGAAAGCCGTGGCCCCAAGCTCCCATCGCCAGCGGGCGGAACCACTGGAGCGTCAGCCACGAGGAAACCACCGCACCATACGCAATCGGAATCTCATAGCCCATCTGCAGCTTGCGGCTCAGATCGACCTGGCGCATCAGCCAGCCGATAAACGCGAATGTGGCTGCAATAACAATCACGAACCAGTTGAAGCCGGGCGTGCCGGGGATTGGCAGCGCCAGTCCAGTGGCGATCGGCGGCGGGTCGAGCCGTGCTTGCAGGAGATTGAGCGTGCCTTCGACCACAAATACCTGATAGAAGTAGAACAGCACGCCGACCACAATACCGCCCGCCGAAACGACGCCCCACAGTCCGACAAAGAACCGACCGACCCAGAAGTCGAATACATCGGTGCCAAACAGATCTGCGACCAGCGTGCCACCAGGGCGCTTGTAGAACTCCTCGACGATCGATAGTGGAATGACCTCGGCGCTCGCCTCGATCTTCGGGTTGACAGCCCCCTCTTTGCCAGGTGGATACACCAGTGCAGGGTCAGATGGGTGTGACATCTCCAACCTTCGCTTTCTACCCTGTGCGGCTAGCAGAATGACAAGTACACACGATCCAGGACAAAACAAGTTATAAAGCTGTGCAAAAGCACGAAGCCTCGCGAAAATGGCTAATTTTTGTCCTAACTACAAGATTGTAGTGCGAATAATGGACAAAAACCTGTGGAGATGATTGTGTTGTGTCTATGCAATCAGCAAAAGATGCATTGGGATGCGACAGACAAGTAAGAAGAAAAGGATTTATTCTAGGCTGTGCTGAGTGAGTAATCACATCATAACACCGAGCCGCAGGAACGTCAATAGAATATCATGGTTTTCACCGCGCTCTGCTTGTTTTGGCGCTACGCCGCTGAAACACGAAGCGGGCGCGGGAGCCTATGGCTCCCGCGCCCGCTTCGTGGCAATTCAGGCATGAACGGCTAGCTGAATTGGCGCGGCAGCGCGCAATTCGCGCAGGCGCTGGAGCGACTCGGTAGCGGCCTCGTGAATCGCGATCTCGCCATCCTCGGCGGCCTGCTGAAGCGCTGCCATGACCTCGGGGGTAGCAGCCACCTGACCGATCCGGCCAAGCGCGCGCGCGGCGGCCTCGCGGGCATAGGTGTCGCGGTCGTCGAGTAGGCGGATGAGGCTTTTGACCAACATGGGTGCGCCGGCCACCTCGCCGAGCTGCCCAAGCACCAGCGCCGCCGCCGACCGAACAAAGCTGTCGTCATCGAATAAACAGCCTGAGAGGTAATCGAGCAGGTGTGGCGAAGTGATTTGGCCGCGCAGCGTGCCGATCGATCGTGCGGCGGCATAGCGCGTCTCGGCATCGCGATCGTGGATGGCCATGCGTACCAGCGCTTTGACCAGCACCGCCGGCGGCGTCTCGGCGATCACCCCAAGGCAACGGGCGGCGGCGGTGCGCACATGGGCGGCACTGTCGCTCAGGCCATCGTGGATGAGCACAAGATCGGCAGGCGAAAAGCGGCCTTGGCGCACGCGCAGCCCGCGCAGTGCGTCGTAACGTGTTTGCCACGATGGATCGTGCAGCACGCGGCGCAGCTGGGCGAACTCGTTGGGGAACTGTTCGAGTTCTAACTCAAGCGAGGTGCGTAGCCAGTGCTCGCGGGTGCTGTTGAGCCGCTGACGGGCGAGTGGCAGGGTTTGCAGCTCGACCAGCAGTTGCTCGGCTACAATCCGTTGCTCGGCGCTGGTGCGCAAATCACGATCGATCTGCGCGGCGGACGGGTAGCGTAGGCGAGTGGCGCGCAGCACGAACTGATCTGCGCCAGGGCCACGCGAGATCTCGGCCAGCGCCAAGACTGCCGCGATTGGTTCGCGCTGAAAGGCATCAAGAAATGGTTCGATTGTACGGGTGACAAGGTAGCCGAGCAAGGTCGGCGCACCGGCTAGCTGCACATCTTGGCGGGGGTTGCGGGCAAAATTGTTCAGGCGCGTGGCAATACTGCGCCGCCAGGTTTCGTGGTCGAACATGGCCGCTTTCGCAAGGGGCATACTGCTAGGAAGTTCCAAATGGCACCCTTGCCTTCCTCCGTCCGGTCATTATACACTGTGCCTACTGTGTCCATCTATACAGCAAAGCATAGCACCTAGTTGTAGGCGGTGCATAGAGGCTATAAGTACTAAAATTCTTGCTTGGGAGACGGTAGATCGATAGTAAATGTGCTGCCGATGCCCTCCGTACTAGCGACGGTGATGGTGCCGCCGTGCAACCTGACGATTTCGCGAACGACATACAGCCCAATGCCAATCCCTTCGATCGGCGCGCCCCCAGTGTTAGGCGTGCGGGAAAAACGCTGAAACAGATGTGGCAGCATATCGGTTGGAATACCAATACCCTGATCGCGCACACTGATCTGCACAGATTGATTGTGTGATTCGACTGTAACCAACACCTCGCCACCATTCGGACTGTATTTCACAGCGTTCGAGAGGAGGTTCTGGAGCACCTGGCCGAGACGCAGCGCATCGCCCTGGAGCAGCAATGGCTCGGATGGAGCTTCGAGCCGTAATGTGTGGGCGGCGGCGGTCGCGTGTGTTTCGGCGATACTCTGTGTCGCCAGCGCGACAATATCTACTGGCTCGCGGGCGATACGTAGCTGGCCGCTTTCCAGCCGGCTCACGTCAAGCATGTCGCCGATCAGGATGTTTAGGTGGCGGGCTTGGTCGATCACAACCTCAAGGCCGTGCTGATCGCGCTGGTCGAGCGTGCCCTGGCGCTGGGCACGCCGCAAGGCCAGCTGGGCCTGGCCAAGTAACACGGTGAGCGGGGTGCGCAACTCGTGCGCAGCGATCGAAAGAAAGTGATCGCGCGCTTGCAGGGCATTGTGGGCCTCGTGATAAAGCTGTGCGTTGTCGATCGCGAGCGCGGCGCGGCGGGCTAGCTCCTTGGCAGCGGCGAAATCCCCCGTGTAGAAGCGCCTGCCCGATATGGTCAGCGCAAAGTGCAATTCGCCAATCTGGCGGTCGCGCGCGCGGAGCGGCACACAAATCAGCGAATGCACATCGAGCCACTCCAGCGGCGCGATCTGCGGGTTCGAGCGCGCGAGTTGTGCGAGCTGCCCGGCATCAGTTTCCATGAAAAACTGGGCTTCCTCCAAATCGCAGCCAAGCGCTGCGATTTGCCCCTGCTGCCACAGCGCAGCGACAGTCTGGTGATAGGCTGGGTCGGCGTGTTCGAGCGCTACCAGCCGTGGCTGCTCCTGATCAGTGGTGAGGTAGGCCACACACAGGTCGGCGAACTCGCGGGTTGCCAGTCGGGCCAGTTCGGCCATCGCAGCGTCGGTGTCGGGCATTGTGGCAAACAGGGCGCTGGCATCATCGAGAAAGCGTGCAGCGATGCCCGCACGCCGCTGGATCGTGATGTCACTAAAGGTTCCCATCCATTCTTCGACTGCGCCGTGCCGATCGCGCAGCGGGATGCCACGCACTTCGTACTCGTGGTACACACCGGCGTAGTCACGAATACGGTAGCTAACACCAAGCTCATTCCCGGCGTCGAGCGCGTGTTCCCACACACGGCGGGCACGCGCGCGATCGTCGGGGTGAAGCGCCGAAAGCCAGCCCCAACCCTGAGCTTCTATGTTGGTCTGGCCGGTCGTATTGCTCCACCACTCAGTTCCCAGTTGGCCCCGCCCGCTGCTATCGGTGCTCCAAATTGCCTGGCTGGTAGCGTGAACAAGCGTGCGGTAGCGCCGTTCGTTCGCCTGGGACTGCTGATACAGCCGTGTCCGCTCGAGTGCCAGCCAGAGCACATCGGTGGTTGAGCGCAGCAGCGCTATTTCGTGGGCTATCCACTGGCGTGGCACAGGGCTAGTCACGACAAGTACGGCGATATGGCGCTGGGCATGAACGCGCGATGCACACAGCACGGCTGCGGTTTCGGTGCGCTGATACAGATCGGCCTGCGCCGTTGTGCGTGGGTCGGTCGCTGCGTCCTCGACGGCAACGACCTCACCAGGGTGCAGATACTCTTGGAATACGCCAAACAGCTCGATTGGATATACCCCTCCTGGAATGGGGTGATCGCGCGAGAAGCCGCCCATAAGTGTACACAGCCGGGTTTCGAGATCGACCTCGCCATATACGCAGCGCGTGATGCGAAAGTGATCGCTAACTGCGCGTGTGGTAAATTCGACAATCGCCTGGGGGCTGTTCAGCTTGATCATCCGTTCGCCAAGCCGGGCGAGCAGGTTGCGGCCAAGCTCGGCACGTTTACGCTCGGTGATATCTTGCATCAGCAGGCCAATACCTTGGATCGCGCTGCCCTGCTGGCGCACCGGGTAGTGGCTAACCAAAAGGTATTGCTCTTGATCACCAGGGGAGTCGAAACCGCTACTCAACACCAGATCAACAATTGGCTGGCCGGTTTGCAGAACTTGCTTCCACAGCGCGATCCAGATTTGCGCATACTGCGGGAATAGATCGAGTGCGCTGCGGCCAAGCTGTTGCTCGACGGGAAGCCCACACATCTGCGCCAGCCGCTCGTTGCTCCAAACAAAACGCAGATCGAGATCAACCATTCCGGCACCGATCGGTGCGGTGGCGAAAAGCGTTTCTAGGTCTGCGAGGTCAAACGAGTGGCCATCTTGCGCGCCACCTAACTCGTGCGAGGTCGTGTGTTGTCGCTGGAAAGATGCCATAACACGCCCAATGTTCTTAGGAGGTACGCAGTTGCCCAAAAGCTTTCATTTCGCCTGCGGCGAGCAAGGAGGTACCTCATCATTGTTTCGTTTTTTGGTGCTTTGCACCAAAAACGAAACAAAAAGTAGATTTCCCCTGCTGTCGCAGGCTG
>JACMIM010000897.1 GCA_014381165.1 Roseiflexaceae bacterium | reverse complement strand
TGAAACCCGCCCCTCCGTGTGCATTCGAGACCGCCAGTTCGCACTAGTCCTCGATCTGCACCAGCACGTTCTCGCTGATCAGCTCATCCTCGCCGGCAACCTCGACTGACAGCGATGTCACGCGGTCTTTGCCCTTCAGATTGACCAGTGTAACGCCCTGGGTCAATCGACCCAGCGTCGAGATACCATCGACCGTCGTTCGCATGACGGTGCCATTGCTGGTGATAAAGGTCAGCAGTGAATCGTCGTAGACTACGCGCGCGGCGGCGACTTGATCGCCGGGGCGTAGTTTGATCGTGATCACGCCGCCGGTGGCGCGGCCCTTGATCGGGTAGTCGGCCATCTCGGTGCGCTTGCCGAAGCCGCGCGAAGTGACCACTAGCAGCGCCGCGCCGGACGTAGCTAGGCCCATGTCGACACAGTGGTCGCCATCAGTCAGGTTAATGCCGATCACGCCGCCGGCCGGTCGGCCCATCTGGCGCACCTGATCCTGGGTGAAGCGAATCGTCTGGCCCTTGACGGTCGTGATCAGAATGTCCTCGTCGCCCTGCGACATGGCCACCCAGCCCAGCAGGTCGCCATCGTCAAGGCCGATCGCAATCAGGCCGTTCGAGCGCACCTGGCTGTACTCCTTCAGCAGTGTGCGCTTGATCTTGCCCTTGACCGTGGCCATCACCAAGTACTTGCTGTCGCCAAAATTCGAAACCGACAGCACCGAGGTGACTTGCTCGCCTGGTTCCAGCGAGACCAGATTGACCAGCGGCAGGCCCTTGGCGGTGCGCCCGGCGTCGGGTACCTCGTGGGTCTTGAGCTGGTAGACCTTGCCGCGGTCGGTGAAGAACAGCAGGTCGTCCATGGTGCTACAGCCGATGATATGGCGCACAACATCTTGCTCACGGGTTTCCATGCCCTTGATACCGCGCCCGCCGCGCCGCTGCGTGCGGTAGGTGTCGGCCTGGAGGCGCTTGATGTAGCCGCGCTCGGTCAGTGTGACCAGCACCTTTACATCGGGAATCAGGTCTTCGTCGCTGACATCGCCGCTTGCGTCGGGGATGATCCGCGTGCGGCGGGCGTCGCCATATTTATCGCGCAGGTACTTCAGATCCTCGCGGATGAGCGTCAGCACGCGCTGCGGGCTGGACAGGATGCTCTCCAGTTCGGCGATCAGCTTGAGCACTTCATTGTACTCATCCTCGATTTTCTTGCGCTCCAGCGCAGCCAAGCGGCCAAGCGGCAGTTCGAGAATCGCGTTCGACTGAATCTCCGAAAGCTTGAAGTTGGTGATCAGGTTATTGCGGGCCGAATCGCGCGTGCGCGAGTTGCGGATGGTCGAGATGATTTCGTCGAGGTTGTCGAGCGCGATCTTCAAGCCTTCCAACACATGCGCGCGGGCTTTGGCTTTCTCCAGCTCATACTCGGTGCGCCGGCGGATGACCTCTTGGCGATGCTCGATATACTCTTGAAGCATGCGCTTGAGCGGTAGCACGCGCGGCTGTAGGCCCTTTTCGACCAGCGCCAGCATGTTGACGCCAAAGGTCGTCTGCATTTGCGTATGCTTGTACAGCGCGTTCAGCACCTTTTTGGGCTGGGCGTCCTGCTTCAGGATGATCACAAAGCGCATGCCGGAGCGGTCGGATTCGTCGCGAACATCGCGGATGCCCTCGATCTTGCGCTCCTTGGCCAGCTCGGCGATCCGCTCGCCTAGGCGGGCCTTGTTGACCTGGTAGGGCAACTCGGTGACGACAATGTTATAGGCGCTGCGTGCGGCCTCTTCGATGTGAGCCTTGGCGCGCAACGTAATATGGCCCTTGCCGGTCGAGTAGGCGCTGAGAATGCCCTCGGTGCCCAGGATCAGCCCGGCGGTCGGGAAATCTGGCCCTGGCAGCACCTTGATCAAGTCTTCGACCGTAGCATCGGGGTTGTCGATCACCATGGTAATCGCATCGCACAGCTCGGGCAGGTTGTGCGGCGGAATATTGGTTGCCATACCGACGGCGATACCGGCGGCACCATTCAGCAGCAGGTTTGGCAGGCGGGCTGGCAGGACTTTCGGCTCGCGAAAGGTGCCGTCGAAGTTGTCGCCGAAATCGACCGTATTCTTGTCGATATCGAACATCATCTCCTCGGCAATCGCCGAAATGCGCGCCTCGGTGTAGCGCATCGCCGCCGGGGTGTCGCCATCGACACTGCCGAAGTTGCCCTGACCGTCGACCAGCAGGTAGCGCATGTTCCAGGGCTGGGCCAGGCGCGCCAGCGCATCATACACCGATGAATCGCCGTGGGGATGCATCTTACCCATCACATCGCCGACAATACGGGCGCATTTCTTATACGGCTGATTATGGCGGATGCCCATGTCCCACATCCCATACAGGATGCGGCGCTGGACTGGCTTGAGGCCATCGCGCACGTCCGGCAGGGCGCGCGAGATGATCACGCTCATTGCATAGTCTAGGTAGGCAGTCCGCATTTCATCGTTGATACTGCGGGGCCGAACGATGCCAATCTCCATTGTTCCTCCAAGCATGATCAACGGCGACCACTATGGCCGCCGGCTGACCGGATCATACACTCGTGTTTACGTGGCGCTACCGTGAATTATACCGCATTATGGCGCGGTTGTCTACGAATTTAGCACGTTTGTTTTGTGCTGTAGGGGCGCAGCACGCGCTCTGGATTCGCGTTGTAGGAAATACGAGCGGCGCGTGCTGCGCCCCTACAGCCCGTTGGATTCGCGCTGTAGAAAATACGAGCGGCGCGTGCTGCGCCCCTACAGCCCGCGCACGCCCACCGGCCGAAATCCCAGGTAATCGCAAGATGTCAGTTGATAGAACACGCCGTCGATGCTGCCCTGGGTAGCTTGGCCCCAATCGAAGGGGCGGTGGAGGTGGCCAAAGATGCAGGCGGCCGCGCCAGACGCGCCGATTCTGGCGGCGAACTCGGTCGGCTTTTTCTCGAAATGCGGCGGGTAGTGAATCATCACAATGATCGGTTTGTTGCCAGCCGCCAGCTGCTGTGCGTGCTCGATCGCACGCTCAAGCATGCGCAGCTCGCGCTCGTAGATTACCTGATCGGTCTTGGGGCTAAAGCCGGGCACGCCAGGGGTGCTCCAGCCGCGTGTGCCGCACACCACCGCTGCGCCGATATCTACCGCATCGCCGCCCAACATGGCCAGCGAGGGCGGCAGCAGCTTGCGTACCGGGCCGATACTGCGTGGGCACCAGTAATCGTGGTTGCCACGGATCAGTACTTTCTTCCCAGGCAGCGTATCGATCCACTGAAGGTCGGGCAGCGCCTCGTTTATCTTCATTGCCCACGAAATGTCGCCGCCGATCAGTACATGGTCGTCGGCGGCGACACAGGAGTGCCAGGCGACGGCGATGCGCTCGGCGTGGTTCTTCCAGCGGTCGCCAAAGATATCCATTGGCTTTGGCTTGGCGCTGGAAAGATGCAGGTCGGAGATAGTCCAGATCATGCGCGGTATCATACCATATCGGCCACTAGCAGCCCTGCGTGACGGCGATCATAGTACGAAATTCGGCACGAGACTATAGTTATACCAGGCGACACACCAGCGACGACGAGGGCGAGATGCACATCATCGAGCGATTACATACCTTTCCGTGCTTCTCGGGGCTTGATACCAGCCAGCTCGGTGTGTTGGCCGAGAACCTGACGACGCAGCATTTCCGGCGCGGTGAGCCGATCTTTCACCAGGGCAGCGCTGGCAGCGTGTTCTACATGCTGCTTATCGGCCAGGTGCGGGTATTTACCACCAGCGCGAGCGGCGTTGAGCTTGCGGTAACGATGCTGCGCGCAGGCGATTTCTTTGGCGAGCTGGCGCTGCTCGACGGCCAGCCGCGCTCGGCCTCGGTGGCAGCAATGTCGCCAGTGACCGCGCTGCTGCTCCAGCGTAGCGTGTTCTTAGCGGCACTCAACGCCCACCCGCCGATTGCGGTAGCGCTGCTGGAGGCCATGGCCGCGCGTCTACGCCAATCGACCAGCCACGCCGACATGCTCAGCAGCGCTTCGGCGGCGCAGCGCGTCGCCCTTCAACTGCTGGTGCTGGCTCGCCACTCAAGCCAGCAGCTGGGCGGCAGGCAGATCGACCTGCGGCTGACCCAGGACGATCTTGCCAGCCTGGCTGGCACCACGCGCGAAACCGTCAACCGTGTGCTGGCAGCGCTGCGCGACCGTGGCCTGATCGAGATTGCACGCGCACGAGTGACGGTGGTAGATGTTGCTCAAATGGAAACAGCAATCAGTAGTATGTAGTCACGCGCCGCCGCTCAGGTGCGTGTGTGACCACGACAAGGAACTTCAACGATGTTCTACACATTCCTGTTTGCCCATCTCGTCGCCGATTTCGCCATGCAGCCGTACTGGCTCGTTCAGCGCAAGCGGCGCTGGGACGGCCTGCTGCTCCATGGCGCGGCGGTACTGATGTGCATGCTGGCGCTGGCCCTGGTCGAGCCTGCGGTATTCGCGCTTTGGCCAGCCATGCTCACCATCACCGGTGTCCACATTGCCACCGACTGGTGGAAGGTACACCGCGCCGACCGGCTGCTGCGTCCGGCGATCGTGCCCTTTCTGCTCGACCAGGTCATTCATGTTACAACGCTAGCCGCCGTGCTCTGGCTTTCGCTGGGCGGCACGGCTTGGGCGGTCGATGCCACACTTGCGCGTTGGGCGATGATCGGGGCAGGCCTGGTGGTAGCAGGGCTGGCCGTGCCGATTGGCGTGATGATCTGGCTCGACCCGGCCTTCAGCAAGGTGGCGTTGGCCCCAGCGGCGCGGCGACGCAGCGGCGCGCTTG
>JACMIM010000896.1 GCA_014381165.1 Roseiflexaceae bacterium | reverse complement strand
GCAGCTACGCCTTCACCCACGACATGGTGCGCGAAACCGTCGTGGCGGATGTGGGCAGCGTGCGGCGGCGGCGGTTGCATCAGGCTATCGGCGAAGCCTTGGAGACGGAGGGGAATGCGGATTCCTTGCTCTGGCTGGCGAAACTGGCCTTTCATTTCGCAGCGGCTGAGGATTCCATCCGTGGCGTGGCCTACGCCCTGGCCGCAGGCGAGCAGGCGCTTCAGGCGTCGGCGGCTGTGGAGGCTCTGGCAAACTACCGCACTGCCGTGCGTTTGCTTGGGCCGAGCGCGGAGGCAGCGCAGCACGCCTCCGCGCTGCAGGGCCTCGGCGATGCCGCAACGCTCGCGGGCGACTACCGTGCGGCGGGCGAAGCCTACCGGGCGGCCCAGGAAAACTGGCTGCGCTGCGGCAATAGGGTAGCCGAGGCGCGCTCGTGGCACCGTCTGGGCCAAATCTACTGGCGCCAAGAGGCGGTGGCGGCCGCCTGCACTGCATTCGAGCGGGCGGAGGCGCTGCTGATGCCTGACGATAGTATGGATGCGGCCGAAACGCTCCTGCAGCTCGCCGACCTGCACGCGACAAGCCTCGGACGCACCACGGAGGGTAACGCCTACGCCGAGCGAGCGCTAGCGATGGTCAAGCGGCTAGGCGACCGACGCCTGGAGGCCACCGCGTACTGCGTGATCGGCAACGTCAAGGCGCGCAGCGGTGATCTTGTGGCTGGGCAGACGCTGCTGGAGCGTGCGCGTGCGTTAGCACAAGAGCTCGACGACCCGGCCCTGGCGGCCGAAACATGCGCGTACCTGGCCAACGTCTATGGATGGATGGCAGACCTCCAGCGATCCCGCGAGCTATCGCTCCTGCGTGCGGAGCTGGCCGGGCGCACCCGCGATCTCTTTCACCTCCGCCATGTGTATGCATGGATTGGGCAGTTAGCAACGCTCCAGGGGCACTGGGCCGAAGCGGAGCAGCGGTTCGCGCAACAGGAACAGATTCTCGAAGGCCTGCAAAGCCCGGAGCCCCGCGCCGCACTTTGGGCCTATCGTGGGAGCCTTCGCTATCTTCAGGGGCGTTTCAACGAAGCGGAGCAGGAGTTCCGCCACGTCGTCGAGCTGTTGCACCCCACCGGGTCAGGAACGCTAGTCTGGCATCTTGGCTGGCAAGGGCTCGTGTTGGCGGAGTTGGGTCGGCGTGATCAAGCGCTGAACTGCTACACGGAGTTACACACGCTGGCTGATGCGCTCGACGAGCAGGCGCGAGCACGCGGCCTCGCGTTCGCCCACCTCGCAGTGGGATACGCTCGGCTCGGCGAAAACCAGCGTGCCGCCGCGTGCTATGGCAAGCTGCTCCCGTTTCAGGGCCAGTGCTCGCCGGTGCTGATCGACCGCGCCCTTGGCATCGCCGCTGTAGCTGGCGGCGATCATGTGGCCGCTCGACGCCATCTGGTCGACGCCGAAGCTCAGGCACGGCAGGCGGGCATGCGCCCCGAACTCGCCCTCACACTGATGCAGCGCGGCTTGCTGGAACGACCGCCTCGCGTTGGTGCTTCGACCGGGGCCGCAGCCACCAATGCTTGGCTCGCCGAGGGGCTACGCCTGTGCGCCACCCTCGGTATGCAGGAGCTTGGCCGACGCATGCTCGACCCAGTCCCGACGATGCCAGCAACGCGGCCTGGCCGGGAAAGCGGTCAACCCGCACACGCCTCCGGACTGAGCGCCCGCGAGATCGAAGTCCTGCGCTTAGTCGTACAGGGTCACACCAACCGCGCGATCGCCGCGACGCTCGTGCTGAGCGAGAAGACGGTGGCGCGGCACCTCACGAACATCTTCAATAAGATCGGCGTCGAGAACCGTGCCGGCGCAGTAGCCTTCGCCCTGCGCAATGGGCTGGCATAGGCCCCACCCACGCAGCGTTCCCTTCCCCACATCAGCGCGCCTCCCTCTCGACTACGAAGAATGTCGTAGTGCCATCTGCGCCGCGCTGTGCGCTACGAACCACAACAATGGAAATTCCTTCCGATGCGGCTGCGGCCGCGCTGCGGTAGGATATGTATGTCCGCGAGGCCACAAGCAGCACCGGGCACAGTCACGACGCCAACAAAGGAGGAGGGCGCAATGGGCAGCGCACACATACACGGTCCCCAGTGGGGCGCGCGGGTACAGGATTATGCCAGCATCATGGAAGGGTTCTTTTGCCCCGTCTACGAGCGGGTTTTCAGCGAGGCGAAGGTTGGAGCGGGCACGAAGCTTCTCGATGTGGGCTGCGGACCGGGGCTGGCGGCACAGCTCGCCGCCGAACGCGGGGCGCTGGTCGCCGGCCTCGACGCGGCTGAAGCGTCGGTAGCGATAGCCCGCGAGCGCACGCCAGATGGCGACTTTCGCAGCGGGGAGCTGGAAGCCTTGCCCTGGCCCCACGCCGCCTTCGACGTGGTGACGAGCTTCAACGCCTTTCAGTTTGCAGCCGACATCCCTAACGCACTGCGTGAAGCGCGCCGGGTCGTCAGGCCGCGTGGCCGCGTGGCAATGGTGGTCTGGGGGCGCGATGAAGCGTGTGAAACCCTGGCTACGCTTGCCGCCGTGAACAAACTCTTGCCACCTGCGCAAACCGGGGCCGTAGGGCCGCCGCTCTCCGCGCCAGGGCGGGTCGAGCGTCTGCTGGAGCAGGCAGGCCTCCTGCCGTTGAGCAGCGGCGAGCTGGAATGCGTCTTCGCCTACCCCGACCTGGAGACGGCAGTGCGCGGCGTGATGTCGGCGGGAGCGGTGGTGAGCGCAGCGCAGCGGGTGGGGGATGAGATAGTGCAGCGGGCGGTCGCTGCGTCCTTTGCGCCGTTTCAAACAAGCGCGGGCGGCTACCGCCAGCGCAACATGTTTCGCTATGTGATTGCCTCGGCCTAATCGCAACCGCAAGCATACTAACGGCACGGAACAATTTACTATGTTGCCAGTTTCATCTGGCTTACGGAGGAGTTTATCATGGCAGTGCTCATTATTGGAGAAGTTAAAGGTCAGACGCAGGCGGGCTATGATGGTACGATGGCAGCGGTCGGTGAGATATTAAAACAAGCACCCGGTCACATTCTGCATATGTCGCATGCAACCGAAGACGGTTGGCGGGTCATTGAAGTGTGGCAATCGAAGGCGGAGGCAACGCAGTGGTTCGCCACATACGTCGCACCCAATCTTCCACCAGGTGTTCGACCGAGGCGAACTTTTTACACATTGCACAACCTGTTGACATCAGAAGCGGTACGGTTGGCACTGGATGAGGCTGCTTTACTCACAAGGGAGTGAGGTATTGCAACATGCAACATCGTTTCTCTGAGTGTTAGACAGAGTTTCGACTAAAGCGGCGACTGTGGGAATACAGTCGCCCTTCGTTCGCGCTGGGGCCACGCGCTCCTGGCCGTACTCAGCCTGCTGCTGCTCGTGCCGGTGCTGCCCGCACAGGCGCAGGACGCCAATACCTTCATCGTCAATAGCACCGAGGATAAGGTAGATGCCGATTCGATCGATGGCGTGTGCGATGCCAACCCCGGCAGCGCGATGCAATACACCTTGCGCGCGGCGATCATGGAGGCCAGTATCACCGGCGCACAGACTGTGCAGGTGCCAGCTGGCACCTACCGCCTGACGATCAAAATCGCTGTAGCAGTCGAGGGGGCGGAATCATCACAGGGGTGGGTAACCTGTTCATCAAAACGAACACAATCAGTGGTAACACTGCGGAAAAGCCGCGCGACTACGCCGAAGCTGGCATCCCCGAGTACTGGATCGTTCATCCGCTCGACGAGACAATTACGGTGCTGACGCTCGACGGCGATCTTTACGCTGAGCAGGGTGTGTTTCGACGCGGCGAAACGGCGACATCGGTACTGCTCACCGGCTTTGCCGTAAGCGTCGACGCAGTGCTTGACGCCAAATAGATTAGGAGTTACGCAGTTGCGCGCTTGTGCGCCATTCCAGCTTGCTCAAAACCAGCATGGTTCAGGATTAGGTTCGAGCCGTTGTGACAGACGCGTGAACGCATCATGGGCGGCTTGGCGTGGGCCTTCGGGCTACACGCGTTCCGCTTCTGCACACGATACCACGCGTCGCGCTGCCAACAAAAAGTTGATATAGTCCAGATCAACCACTTTTGGTGTGTTCATCGGCGTATCATACTACACGGAGTTCCAACTGCGTAACTCCTACCATGTTCACTCCACCCGCCGTGGCCGGTACTGCAACGCCTCGGCCAAGTGCGCCGGGCCTATCTGCACGGTGCCCGCGAGGTCGGCGATCGTGCGCGAAAGTTTCAGGATACGGTGGTAGCCGCGCGCCGAGAGCTGCAACTGGCGCATGGCGGCTTTCATCAGGCTTTGGCCGGCCGCGTCGAGCTGGCAGTGCGTGCGAATCTCGGCTGGCCCCATGTCGGCATTGGTCAGGCAGCGGCTGCGCGCGAAGCGCTCGGCCTGGCGCGTGCGCGCGGCGATTACGCGCTCGCGGATGCTGCGCGAGGGTTCACCGAGCCGTTCGCCACTCAGCTTCTCGTAATTGACCCGGGGCACCTCGATCGTGATGTCGATGCGATCCAGCAGCGGCCCGCTGACGCGTTTCTGATAGCGCGT
>JACMIM010000103.1 GCA_014381165.1 Roseiflexaceae bacterium | reverse complement strand
CAACGTGGGAAATTTTGGCGCAGGCGGGTTGAAACCCGCTGCTGATAGACGAAACGCGCTGAAGCGCGTTGGACGCAGTCGAACGCGCTTCAGCGCATTTTGGGGTAGCAGACGCCGGATTCATCCGGTGGCCGTGGTGGCGGCGCAAAACGTTACGCCACACCCACGCCCGCGCGTCATCTTGTAATCTTCAGGACTTTCGCTTGCTGCCAAAATTTACTCTTTTCTTAGCAGTTTTTTGCGATGTAGCGCAAAAAACTGCTAAGAAAAAAACAATTCCTTGCCCGCCGCAGGCGAAGAAGACGCTTTAAGCGAAAGTCCTGATCTTATCATCTTGTCAGGTAATACCCATGAATGATCTTACACTTCCTTTCTTCCTCAGCGGTGAGAACCCGGCCCAGGAACGCTTCCGTGAGGCCAGCGAGCTGTTTGCGCTGTTCAGCTATTTGAAGGTTCAGCGCTTCGGCGTCTTCTCGATCCGTGAATCGCTCCAGGCGGTTGGCGAGAGCCGTGATGGCAGCTTGCAGGGCTTCCACCTCAGCGCCGAAGAGACCTGGCAGAGCGTGCAGCACATGGACACGCTCGGCGTGGGTGTGGTCGAACTGCCAGCTTACCCAGCCAACCAGCAGGGCCAGGCCGCAAACCGCAGCCTGATCGAGCGCACCCAGGCCGAGGGATTGGCGATCGAGTGTGCCGCGCACGCCCGTTGCGCTGCCGCCGATATCTACGCGGCCCAGCAGGCTGGCTTCGGGCGGATTCACATGTACATTGGCACCAGCCCGATCAAGCAGGCCACCGCCAACGCCAGCATCGCGCAGCTGGCCGAGAAGGCGTTTGAAAGCGTGCGGCTGGCGCGGCAGCTTGGCTTCATCAGTGTGCGCGTCAGCACCGAGGACGCTTTTCGCACGACGCTAGACGACTATGCCGCCTTCTACAGCGCACTTCAACAGCGGCTCGCCGCCGCCGAGTTGCAGATCGATGGAATCGGCATCCCCGACACAGTCGGCCTGTCGTCGCCGCCCGAGCTGGGCGACCGGATTGCGATTCTCCAGCAGGTCGGCATTGGGTTCAACTTTCTGGAGTGCCACATTCATAACGACATTGGCAACGCCGACCGCATGTACGTGGATACGCTGCTGCTCTGCCAGCGGCTGGGCATGTGCATGTTGCCGGATTTCTCGATTCTGGGCATCGGCGAGCGCAATGGCACGATCGGGCTTTCCTCGCTGCTGGAAGCGATCTATCGGCGGCTGATTCTGCTGTACCCGCGCAAGATGGCCGACATCCGCCGAGCCATGCGCGAGCGGCTGGGCGAACTACCAAGCGGCGAGTTGTTCGTCAACCGTTACCGCGACATGGATGCGTTCTTCTACCGCATCCTATCGCGCAGCGGCTTTATCTTCGACCGCAGTCCGTTCTCGGCCAATACCGAGTTCGATGGATCAGGCGTGCATGCCGACACAACCGCGCGAGCTTACCAGCTTGCACTACGCGAACATAGGGGCCAGGCGGCGACCGACATTGGCAACAGCGCGTATGCCGGCGCGTTGCCACCCTACGATACTGGGCTGCGCACGCCGGTGCTGGCCTGCTTCGGCTGCGGCAAGGCTAATGTGCGCTTTTGGCGCGAACGGGCCAACCTGCACTTGCGCACCGCTGCCGAACTGCGCGAGCGCCTGCGCACCGCCGGGGCCGACCCCGAGCAAACTGGCGAAGCGGCAGTTGACGAGCTGATCGCCAGCATGATTCGCAGCCACAGCATCACGTATAATGGCATTACACACCACGAGGCGATGGCACTGATCGAACTATTCTATTCACCTGAAAGGCAGGTGCGCGCATGACCACTCTAGAAATCAACCCCACCGAAACCATTGACTATCCAGAAAGCGATGGCCAACCAATGGGTGAAACTGACCTTCATCGCATCCTGATGAACGAACTCATCTTTGCGCTGCGCTGGTTCCTAAGCGACATCAAAGCATACATTGCGGGCAATCTGTTTGTGTATTATGAGGCGGGTAATCCCAAAGCAGTTGTCGCGCCCGATGTATTTATTGTCCTCGGGGTTGAGCCGCAGATGCGCCGCACCTACAAAGTTTGGGAAGAAGGCCAGAAACTGCCTGATGTTGTGTTTGAGCTAACCTCACGCTCCACACGCAAGGCCGATCAAGAGGAAAAACCTGCGCTGTATGCACGGCTAGGCGTTCGCGAGTATTTCGTGTTCGACCCGTATGGCGAATACTTGCGCCCACAACTTCAGGGCTATCGGCTCGCAGGCGGCGGCTACAAGCGGATTGAGGCCTTTCCAATGTACAGCGAAATCCTTAATCTTGAACTGCGGGTCGAAGACCAAACGTTACGGCTCTACAACCCAGAAACTGGCGAACGACTGCCAACTGCCGATGAAGTTGTACTGGCCCGACGCGAAGCCGAGGCGCGCCGATTCGAAGTAGAACGGCGACTTCTGCGGTTAGAGCAGGCACGGCTAGCTGCCGAAGTTCGCGCCGCCGAGCAGTCGGCCCTGGCCGCCGAGCAGTCGGCCCGCGCCGATGCTGCCGAGGCCGAACTGGCGCGGCTGCGCGCAGAGCGTGCGACCCAATGACGCTTGTGGTCAAAGTCGGCGGCGCAAAATGAATAAAACAATCGTCTGCGCGGGCTTTTCAGCTGGCGCAGCGCGAGCATATAGCATCCCTATTTGCCCTTTTTACGACTCCGGCAGGGATGCTATAGCGGGCAGGCCGCGCCACAGCATCACGTATAATGGCATTACGCATCACGAGGCGATGGCGCTGATCGGATAGTTCTATACACCTGAAAGGCAGGTGCGCGCATGACCACACTTGACATCATCCCCGCCGCAACCATTGAGTATCCGGAAAGCGATGGCCAACCAATGGGCGAAACCGACCTGCACCGCATTCTGATGAACGAACTTATTTTTGCACTACGCTGGTTTCTCAATGATGTCAAGGCATACGTTGCGGGCAATTTGTTTGTGTATTACGAAGAAGGCAACCCTAAAGCGGTTGTTGCGCCTGATGTTTTTGTCGTCTTTGGTGCTGAATTGCATATGCGCCGCACGTATAAGGCTTGGGAAGAGGATCAAAAACTTCCCGATGTTGTGATCGAACTTACGTCGCGTTCGACACGCCAGGCCGACCAAAAAGACAAGCCAGCATTATATGAACGCTTGGGCGTTCGCGAATATTTTGTCTTCGACCCCTATGCTGAATATTTGCGCCCACAGTTGCAAGGGTATCGGCTCGTAGGCAGCAGTTACAAACGTATCGAGGCCTTTCCAATGTACAGCGAAGTCCTTAATCTTGAATTGCGGGTCGAAGACCAAACGTTACGGCTCTATAATCCAGAAACTGGGGAACGCCTGCCAACCGCAGATGAAGTGGTGCTGGCCCGCCGCGAGGCTGAATGGCAACTACGTAAAGAATTGGTAGCACGGCTCAATGCCGAAGTTCGCGCCGCCGAACAGTCGGCCCGCGCCGATGCCGCCGAGGCCGAACTGGCGCGGCTGCGTGCTGAGCGTGCGACCCAATGACGCTTGTGGTCAAAGTCGGCGGCGGCGAAGGCATCGACTACGGCGCGCTGTGCGCCGACCTGGCCGCGCAGTGGCAGGCTGGCACACGCGCGGTGCTCGTCCACGGCGGCTCGCACGAGACCAACCTACTTCAGGAGCGGCTGGGCCATCCGGCGCGTTTTGTTACATCGCCCTCGGGCTACACCAGCCGCTACACCGACCGCCAGACCCTGGAAATATTCATGATGGCCTATAGCGGCAAAATGAATAAAACTATCGTCGAGCGGCTGCAACGGCTTGGCGTAAATGCGATCGGCCTGAGCGGCATCGATGGGCGGCTGCTGGAGGGCCAGCGCAAAAACGCCATCCGTATTGTCGAAGACGGCAAGCAGAAAATCCTGCGCGACGACTGGACGGGGACGGTCGAGCGGGTCAATGCGCCGCTGCTGCACATGCTGCTGGAGCACGGCTACCT
>JACMIM010000102.1 GCA_014381165.1 Roseiflexaceae bacterium | reverse complement strand
TTCGCTTAAAGCGTCTTTTTCGCCTGCGGCGAGCAAGGAATTGTTTTTTCTTAGCAGTTTTTTGCGCCGCAGCGCAAAGAACTGCTAAGAAAAGCGTACATTTTGGTAGCAAGCGAAAGTCCTGTTGATATAGCAATCCTGCTGGAATGTAAAAGTAGGAGGGGGATTCGTTCGGGGCTGCGCCCCAAACCCCCGCTTTGCGCTAACGCGGCTACAAATCATTTAGGCTGCTACAGCGTATCATGGTACCACATCACGCCGTGATCTTTCCGCTATAATATTGCGGAGTGCGCCGCCGACATCTACAGCAAGACAAATAGGAGCATATGCGACTCATCATCATCCGCCATGGCGAAAGCGAATGGAACCGGATTGGCCGCTACCAGTGCCAGGCCGACGCGCCGCTGTCCGAGCTTGGCGAACGTCAGGCCCAAGCGCTCGCCACCCGCCTACGCAGCGAGCCAATCCATGCGATCTTCTCCAGCTCGCTCCAGCGCGCCCGCCGCACTGGCGAGGCCGTCGCAGCACATCACCCCGCAGTGCCATTCACCATCGAGCCTGCGCTGTTGGAAATCGACCACGGCGAATGGCAGGGCCTGCTGTCCAGCGAGGTGGTCGAGCGGTTCGGCGTGGGCCTGATTGAATGGCAGCACCACCCGACCCGCGCGCAGATGCCCGGCGGCGAAAGTTTTAGTAATATTCTTAAGCGCGTGCTGGACTTCCGTGAGCGGCTGTGCAACGAGTTCCCCGACCAAAACGTGCTGATTTCGACCCACGATGTGGTGGTGAAAATCCTGGTGGCCGACGCACTGGGCATGGACATGGACCGCATCAACCGCATCTGGGTAACAAATGCCAGCGTCAGTGTGATCGAATACGGCGAAGGAATGCCCTACCTGGTTTCGCTCAGCGAGGCCTGCCACCTTGGCCGCCTCGAAGTCGCACGCGAGAACCAGAAAGCGATCTGAATTCTACCGCGAAGAACACTCCCGGAAAGCTATTTAACCACGAAGAACACGAAGAACACGAAGGAACACACCCGAGCAGCCATTTAGCCACGAAGACAAGAAGGTGCGAAAGAACGCACGAACGCATAAAAAGCTTTCAGCCCTTTGCGCTCTCCGCGCTTTTCGTGGTATGTTTCTTCTGGCCCTTCGTGTTCTTCGTGTTCTTCGTGGTATATTTCTTCCGGCCCTTCGCGCTCTTCGCGGTTTACGCTCCAGCTAGCCGCGCCATGACCGCGTCAGCATCATACACGCAGCCGCCCCAGACGCCGCCGCTGGCCTGTTGGAGCGCCGCCCACAGCCGCGTGTCGTCAGGCAGCAGCGGGTGCGGGGCCAAGTCGTCGCGCAGCGGGCGCGTGGTCAGTTCCTGCGCGCCCCAGGCGATTCCATGCACCGTCGTGCCCTCGCCTACCAGGTCGATGCTGCCCTCCAGCGTGGTGCGGTCGACCGTGATCTGAATCAGGTCGCCCTCGCGTAGCTTGCCGATTGGCCCACCGGCCAGCGCCTCGGGGCTGACGTGGCCAATACATGCGCCGGTGCTGACGCCGGAAAAGCGTGCATCCGTGATCACCGCCACATCGCGCCCCCACGAAAGGTGTTTCAGGGCCGAAGTCACCTGATAGGTTTCCTCCATGCCCGTGCCAAGCGGCCCGCCGCAAATCAGCACGATGATCTCGCCTGCTGCGATCTCGCCAGCCTTGATTGAGCGCACCGCCGCTCGCTCGCGGGTGAACACACGCGCCCGGCCCAGCTTGCGATAGACGCCGTCGGCATCGACCACGCGCGCATCGATCGCGGTGCTTTTCACCACCGAGCCTTCCGGCGCGAGATTGCCAATTGGGAAAGCTACGGTGCTGGTCAGGCCGCGCGCGCGCGCCTGAGTGGGCGACATAATCACGTCGTCGGCCTGCACACTATCGCGATCAAGCAGCAACTGTTTCAGCGCCGCCCGCCGCTCGGATCGCTCCCACCACTCGAGCACCGTGCCAAGCTGCTCGCCGGTTACGGTCAGCGCGTCGAGATGCAGCAGGCCCAGTTCGCGCAGGTGCAGCATGACCTCGGGTACGCCGCCTGCCAGGAATACCCGCACCGTGACATGGTTATTCGGCCCGTTCGGCAGCGCGTCGACCAGGCGTGGCACGCGGCGGTTGAGCGCGATCCAATCGGCCACGCTGGGGCGCGGCAGTTTGGCGGCGTGCGCGATCGCCGGAATGTGCAGCAGCAGATTGGTCGAGCCGCCGAAAGCCGCGTGTACGGCCATGGCATTGTGAATGGATTTCGCCGAGAGAATATCGCGGGTAGCCAGTTTGCGCGCGCGCAGCCGCAGCACTGCCCGCGCCGAGGCCCGCGCCAGCTCAAGCCAGATCGGCTGGCCGGAAGGGGCCAGCGCCGAATGCGGCAGCGCAAGGCCCAGCGCCTCGGCCACCACTTGGGCTGTTGCGGCGGTGCC
>JACMIM010000895.1 GCA_014381165.1 Roseiflexaceae bacterium | reverse complement strand
CCGTATGAACAAGCGGAACAAGCAAACGTGGAACCGCTACTCGTACCCATGCACCCAGCAGCGGAAGCAGCGCACGACCCTGACCGAGGAACGACAGATCACGCGGATAATAAAGAATCTATTACCCGCCTGATCCATCATCAGCCGTGGCGAACGCCACGACGATCCCACCGCTTTCCGTCACGCCGAACGCCGGCACCAGCCGCAGCACCGCCTGCGGCCGCACCGCCGGACACCGGCCCAATTGCGCCAGGTGGCGATGCGGGCGACGGAACGTAACGCCGACAGGCACGATGCTCGCTGGTTTGCCCCAAGACCTGCGGAAACGTGTGTTTCCGCGAACGAATGCACGGTCGCGCAGGCACGAGCGGCTGCTTGTGTAGGTGCAGGCCGACACCGTGCTGGTGAATGGCCGCAGCTGGGCAGGGTTTGGCCTACGTGGCGGCCTGGCAGTCACGGCGAGCGCTGCGCACCACCGCGCAGCTCACGGCATCTATTGCCCCAGCGCTTCGCTCCCACCCGTCGCGCTCGCGCTGGACGATTGGACGTGCGATTCGCCGCTTGAAACTGACGCGAAAAAAAAGAGCCTGAGGGCTAACGAGCGCGACTGCTTCGAGCGCGTGCTGTTTGGGGCAGTGCAAGCGGGATTTGATGCTGATGATGTGGTGGTGCTCGATGAGTTCGGCTCAAATATTAACCTCACCCGCCGCTATGGACGTGCGCCGCTTGGTGAACGAGTCCATGAAGGGAAGCTATGGACGATAGGCCAACGAGAGATTCAAATCTCACCTGTGCCGCAGCGTTCTTTACGCTTTGGCGTACCGCAAGGCCAACTGTACAACCACTGATTCAAGCCATGGCCAACCGCTCGACCAGGCGCACCCCTGCATTGCGCGCGGCGCTTGAACAGGTTGCCCAGGTATATGCGCGCCTGCGCCATCCAACCACGGACGCTCGTCCCATGGCGCAGCGTGTCTCCATTGCAGCCAACGATAGCCGTATCTTTTTTGCGATGGTGCATACCGGTGATGCCGTTCGGGCGCTTGCCTTTGTCGTGCTGTGGCGTGATGCCGACGTGGTGTTGCGCGCCGAGGTGGAGCAACTAATCCGGCGTGAGGTTTGCGCAGCGCCAGCGTTTCGTGGCGACTTGCAGCGCGCACACGGCTCAGGCGGGTGACGCTTCAACGGCTGAGGGACTCGCCCCAGAACATCCCTTCCGGTACGAGTTTTCACCACCCTGCGGTACGCACGCAGGTATATGTGCGATAGCAGTGCTGACATTGTTATGCATTTCTATTCCATGAGGCATGAAATCTCGTACCAGAAAAATCAAGCGCACCAAATCTTACGAAGAGAAGTATCCGTTTCCGTTTAATGTGCTCTAGGACAGCATTGTTGGGACGGGGCCAATACGGGCTTCGAGCTAAAGGTGCAAGCGTCGCTCATTGCCCTCATTTGTACGACGATGAATTAGCAATCAAGGTGTGAGATTTGCCGCTAGAACCGCCCGCTCAACCAATCGAACAACACCCCATTGAACGGCTTGTTCACTGTTGCGTAATCAGCGCAGCCCTGCCAGATGTTGCTATCACCAGCTACAGCGACCCGGCCCCTCCGTTCGCCCTCCTCGGGCAAGACCGCGAGAACGGTTTTGCCATTCTGCGTCTGGAGTACCGGAGTGCCGCCGCTTACCGTGTTCACTCCGGCCACATTGACAACCGTATTGTTCGGGAAGCCGAGCATGCTGCCGCGAATGGCTACCTGATTGGTCAATTTGCACCCCGGCAAAAGCGCGGTCGAGCCGAATGGAAGGCCAAACGTTGCCGCATATGGCCGCGTAGATGAAGCTGCTCCGACCAAATACTTGGCATGTTCGCCAATGATCAGCAGCGAGCGGCCCTGATCGACAAACGCTTGCAGTGTCGACACCACAGCAGTATCTTTCGGCAACGCCAGTACTAAAATAGCCGTATCATCCAGTGTTGCTGCATTCGGCAAGCTGTTTATCGTTTGCACCGTGTACAAGTCGCTCGGAAGCCAGGCTTGGAATACCTCACCAATAGGTGACTTGAACGCCGATGCTGGTGAAGAGACAAGAACATTCTGTGTGCATGCGTTGGTGCATTTGAATGCATCATCCTCGGGGATGGCTGTATTCTTCCCAGCGACCTGTTCCCACAACGCGCCATCTTCTGTCGCGAGATCACCATCAGGGTTCATCAGCGCAAGCGTGCGTTCCGCAGTTGTGACAGATGACTGAGCGCGGCGTCCGGTTGGGCTGCATCGGTCAGCGGAATGTTGGGCACACTCGTCGGGCGCAGCGAATGCCCGCGACCAAAAGTAAACCTTGAAGCCAGCCGTATGGCGGTCGAATATTTTGTCGGGTCCTGACAAATAGTCGGTATCATACTTTGTGTTACTAATCAGGCTATCAAGTTCGCGGTTTGTGTCGCCAAAGTTATTCTCATTCACTTCCGAGGTGGTATTGCGCTCGAAGATAACTCCTGCTTGGATAAGCGCACGCACGTATCTACGAGTGAGTTCGCCCGCTGCAACACCTTCTGGTTTGTAGGTGTTTACGCTTTGTGGTGGCGTCCAGTACGGGTCGACCAGTGCGATGCGTTTCGGTTTACGGTTAGCAGGCCAGGCAGCATCATCATAAAGCAGCTTCGCCGTCGCCACTTCGAGCTGCGCACCAAGCGAATGACCAACCATGCGAATTTCAGACCCTTGATACTGCGCCAATGCCGCTTTATAGGCGTCGTAGAAGAGGTTCTTGACCGGTTTCGTTGGCATGGCAGCAGCGCGTTCCTCAAAGATCAGTGTGTTATCCGGGTTGCACTTGCGCCAACGCATCTTGACGCCTGACCGATCAGCAGTCCAGATTTTCGCCTCGGTATGTATTGGCGTACCCCAACTGGCAGCAATATCATCGTCATCAGCCAATTGTGTCCAGTGGAACACGCCTACATTCCATCCATCGGCGAGCCATCCGCTGCTGACGTTGATAACTTGTGTGGGATCGGCATACTGCCATTGCGGGTCATTGACTAAAAGCGGGTCGACGGCACGCCACTCGAACTCATGGCGCGCCGCGAAAACCAGCGCTGGGTTAGTCGGGTTGTCTTTGCGCCCGCGCTCCAAAAAGCCGCGCTGCCAGCCATGCACGAAGATAACAGTCGGCTTCGTTGGGTCGTAAAAGCCGGGGATTGCGCGCCCATCGGAGTAGGCTTTGCGCGATGTCCCACCCATGTAGCGATAATCCCTGCCATAGTATGTTTCGATCTTTGAACGGCTGTACCAATAGATCCCCCAGTCGAGCCGACTGCAATCATATGG
>JACMIM010000894.1 GCA_014381165.1 Roseiflexaceae bacterium | reverse complement strand
TTTTTTGCCTGGTCGGGCGAAAAGACTACAAAAAGTAAAGTACCATGCTGCCGTAGGCTAAAACTGCTTTGTGCGTATATCTAATACGATAAGATCAATCCATCGAATAGTCGCTTGACTTTGTGACACATTTCACGTATCATGAAACAGTGTCGGATATCTGTTTGCCGACATCCAATTCGCAGCCGGGTGAGACATAAGGACAGCGTTGCTGCTACAATTCCCGCCCGCCGAGAGCAAGAGATGAAAACCATGCCAACGATAGATCAGAACCTCACCGAAGCGCCAGTTGCAACGTCAACCACCAGCCTAGCCTCGCGCGCCGAAAATGACCCGATCTCACGCACGGGCGGCCGGCCACGCGTGGTGGTGGTTGGAGCCGGATTCGGCGGGCTACATGTGGCGGCCAAGCTCGCGCGCGCCGATGTGGATGTGCTGGTGTTGGATCGCAACAACTACCACGGCTTCTGGCCGCTGCTGTATCAAGTAGCCACCGCCGGACTCGATCCCGCGTCGATCGCCTACCCAGCACGCGCGATCCTGCGGAAATATCCCAACACGCAGTTCCTCATGGCCGAAGTCAGCGGCGTCGATTTCGAGCGCAAGCTCGTGCTGAGCGGCGACAAGGCCCTGCCATACGATTACCTAGTGCTGGCGGCCGGCAGCGCCAACAACTATTTTGGCGATACGGCGCTGGCCGCGCACACGTTCGGAATGAAGGATCTCGACGAGGCCGAGCAGCTGCGCAACCAGCTGCTGCGCGCCTTTGAGCGTGCGGTCGTTGAACCCGACCCAGTGCGGCGCGCGGCGCTGCTGACATTGGTAATCATAGGCGGCGGGCCAACCGGCGTGGAGCTGTCCGGCGCATTTGCCGAGCTGATCCGCCACGTGCTGCGCAAGGATTACCCAATGCTTGATATCGCGCAGGCACGCGTGCTGCTGGTCGAAGCCAGCGACCGCATTCTAGCCAGCTTCCCCGAGCAACTTCAGCGCAGCGCGCGCAAACGCCTGGAAAAGATGGGCGTCGAGATAAAATTGGGCACCGCCGTGGCCGCAGTTGATGGCGACACCGTGACATTCAAGGATGGCACACAGATCAACAGTAGCACTGTGGTCTGGGCCGCCGGTGTACGCGCAGCCGAGCTTGTCGATGCCTTGGGGCTGGCGGTCGGCCGCAGCGCACGGGTCAAGATCACGCCCAAGCTAAACCTGCCCGACCGTCCAGAGGTGTTTGTGATCGGCGATATGGCCTATCTCGAAGGCTACAAAGGCGGGCAGGCCTACCCGATGGTCGCCCAGGTGGCGATGCAGATGGGCAAGCAGGCTGCGCGCAACATCCTGGCGCTGATCGAGGGCCGGCCACTGGGCACGTTCCACTACCTCGACAAAGGCCAGATGGCGACGATCGGTCGCCGGGCGGCGGTGTTCGATGCGTTTGGCATTCGGCTCAGCGGCTTTTTCGCCTGGATCGGCTGGCTGTTTATTCACATCATCTATTTAATCGGCTTCCGCAACCGGCTGGTGGTGCTGACCAACTGGGCCTACAACTATTTCACCTACGATCGCGCGGTGCGGCTGATCACTGGGGCAGAACGAGAATAGTGTCACGGGCATGTCTGCGGCAGGTGGCGCATCGGCATGCGCCACCTGCCGCCC
>JACMIM010000893.1 GCA_014381165.1 Roseiflexaceae bacterium | reverse complement strand
CCGCTTTATGGGTAACCGCGTCTGGTCGCGTTTCTTGCATGATACCACGCTAACGCCAAGGTCATTCAATGCGACACATTGCAGAACACGATCTATCGCGTTGCGCTTCGCGCGTTCGTGACTCACATAAGATTGCTAGTTAGGAGTCACGCAGTTTCCCAAGAGTTTTCATTTCGCCTGGGGCGACCACGTAAATCCCCATTTTTTGTTCCGCTTTTTGGTGTTTTTCACAAAAAAGCGAAACAAAAAGATAGATATTCTATGCTGCCGCAGGCTGAAGTCGCCAACTGCGTAAGTCCTAATAACAAAGGCACCAAGATTCCTGAGAACCTTGGTGCCTAGATACCCCGCATGTGATCGCGGCGGCCAGCTGTAATCTTCAATCTACAATTACACAAACGCGCTCTGGCCGGTGATTGCGCGCCCGACGATCAGTGTGTTCATCTCGTGCGAACCCTCGTAGGAATAGATCGCCTCGGCGTCGGCGAAAAAGCGCGCCAGGTGATGCTCCAGTAGGATGCCATTGCCACCCAGCAGGCCGCGCCCGTGCGCCACCACTTCACGCATCTGCTCGCCGCAGAAGGCCTTGGCCAGCGAGGCGTGCTCGTGGCTGATCGCGCCCTCACGCGCCTCCAGCTCGGCCAGCCGCAACATCATGGTTTGCTGTGCGGTGACACCGCCAAGCATCTGCACCAGCATGTTCTGCACCAGCTGAAAGCTGCCGATCGGCTTGCCGAACTGCTCGCGGGTTTGGGCGTAGCGCAGCGCATGCTCATACGCGCCCATGCTCAACCCGGTGGCCTGCCAGGCCACAATCGCGCGGGCCGAGGATAGCTGCCACGAGACATCCTTGAAGCTGTTCACGCCCGGCAGTCGGCTCGATTCTGGCACGCGCACCTGATCCAGCGTGATGTTGGCATTTTCGACCATGCGCTGCGCGATCTTGTCCTCGATCTTCTCGACCGTGTAGCCTGGTGTGCCAAGCTCGATCAGAAACGCCTTGACCTGATTATCCTCGAGATCGCGCGCCATAATCACGTTGACATCGGCAAAGGTGGCATTGCCGCTCCACTTCTTCGCGCCGTTGATCACCCAGCTGTCGCCCTCGCGTCGGGCGGTGGTCTTCAGGCCGGCGGCGGCGGCCGAGCCGACCTCCGGCTCAGTTAGCGCCCACGAGCCGATTTTTTCGAAGCGGCGCATACCAGGCAGCCAGCGGGCCTTCTGCTCATCCGAGCCGAACGCATTGATCGAACCCATGGCCAGGCCCCAGTGAACGCCGAAAAATGTTGACATCGAGGGGTCGACGCGGGCAACCTCCATGGTGAACAGGCCGGCCATCAGCGGGTCGGAGTGCGGGAAGATGAACGGGCGGCCGGCGAAGACCTCTTCAGTCATCGTGGCGAGCAGCGGCAGCACCTGGCGTGGGAACTCGCCACGCTGCCAGTACTCGGCGGCGATCGGCTGCACCTCGCGCTCCATGAACGCGCGCACCAGCTTCAGCCGGGCACGGTCGGCCTCGCCAACCTCGGCGGCAATGTCAAAGAAATCGCCATTGACCGCCGGGGCGGCTTTTGGCGTGCCGCTGGTCTTCTTCAGCATCTGCTTGAGCATCTTAGGGTCGATATGCTCCAGCGCTTCCATCAGCTCGCCAAGATCGACCTGCTGGGCCAGCTTGGCGATCTTGCCCATGTCGATCTTCTGCATCAGGCGGAACATGTCGGTGCTGTTCATGGTTTCTGTGGTCATCTAGGTGACGCTCCTTCGCTCTGTGCATGCTGCCCGGCATCATCGCCGCGACAGGTATTATTTCAATTCAATGGTTTCTTTTCGAACATTGTCATGGTACCACAGCGGTATTAGAAAACTCTTTGAAATTGTTCGTCCCTTGACTTTTTGGTCAATCGCCTGTGTAACGGGGTTGAATGCGTATGTAGCAACATGAGAAACGCGGTGACAACACTCGCCGGGAGGCTGAAGCCTCTGTATGGGTACGAAGCCCACCTGCGCGGGCTGGTTGAGTCCGCGCAGGCGGGGCTTGGCAAAGGTAGCCCGCGCGTTCACGCGCCGGGCGGGCGACGGTTGGCAGATAACCGCCCTACGCACCTTTAGATTAGGTGTCCGATACGATTGGGAAGTTACTTATGAGGAGAAAGTCGGCATCATCAGTAAACTCCATGAACAAGGAACCATCATTAGTGATGACAACCGTTCCCATGAAAAGTGTATTCTTGATAAATGTGAACCAATTCGCGATAAACACACTAACAGGAACACCAATCACTGGACTTTGAAAACCAAAATCCATAAGCAGATCAGCGTGAGCGCTAAGTGGCGACTTCGCGAGAGCTGTCGCGATTTCACGTTCCTTTGTGAGCAGATCATAGCGCGTCTCATATTTCTCCGAAATACGTGACCAATCGATCAACCGGTGAATTACTTGGCCCTCAACCAAAGGTAGCCCAAAAGACTTCAGAAAATGTTCCCATTCCTTTGGATACTCTATATCCGTAACGCGAATTTGGTCACGGATTTCATTGAGAAACGGGTCATGTAGTTGTGTCATACTATCCAACTCTCCTTCCACCTAATTATAAGTACGGAGTCACCATATCGATAATTTATAGTGCGTCGAGTCCGATACATACCCAGCAGGATAGCTGTACCCATCACCTGTGCTGGGAACACCAAGGCACCAAATTTTTTGAAAACTTGGTGCCTTGGTGTCGTGGTGGTCAATACTTTCGGGTCTAGTGGAACTGCTCGGTTTCGGTCGAGCCAGCCAGCGCGGTGGTGGAGCTTGCGCCGCCGGAAATCACCTGCGCGACTTCGTCGAAGTAGCCAGTGCCGACCTCGCGCTGGTGGCGGGTGGCCGTGTAGCCCTGCGGCTCGGCGGCGAACTCGGCTTGCTGTAGCTCGGAGTAGGCGGCCATGCCGCGCTGGCTGTAACCGCGCGCCAATTCAAACATACTGAAATTAAGTGCATGGAAGCCAGCCAGTGTCACAAACTGGAACTTGTAGCCCATCGCGGCGATTTCGCGCTGGAAGCTGGCGATCGTCGCCTCGTCGAGCTTCTTTTGCCAGTTGAACGAGGGCGAGCAGTTGTAAGACAGCATTTTGCCGGGGAACTGGGCGTGGATTGCGTCCGCAAAGCGCTGGGCCTCGTCCAGGCTCGGCTCGCTGGTTTCGCACCAGAGCAGGTCGGCGTAGGGTGCATAGGCCAGCCCGCGCGCGATCGCCTGATCGAGGCCGGCGTTGACCCGGTAGAAGCCCTCGACTGTGCGCTCGCCGGTGCAGAATGGCTTGTCGCGGTCGTCGATGTCGCTGGTCAGCAGGTTCGCGCCATTGGCATCGGTCCGCGCGACGAGCAGGGTCGACACACCAGACACATCGGCGGCTAGCCGTGCCGCCACCAGATTCTTGATCGCGGCCTGAGTGGGAATCAGCACCTTGCCGCCCAGATGGCCGCACTTCTTCTCCGAGGCCAGCTGATCTTCGAAGTGGACGCCACCTGCGCCGGCCTCGATCATGGCCTTGGTCAGCTCGAACACATTCAGCGGCCCGCCGAAGCCGGCCTCGCCGTCGGCCACGATCGGCGCAAACCAGTGAGTGCTGGTCTTGCCCTCGGCGTGGTCGATCTGGTCGGCACGCTGGAGTGCCTGGTTGATCCGCTTGATCACGCTCGGCACACTGTTGGCCGGGTACAGGCTTTGGTCGGGGTACATCTGGCCAGCCAGGTTGGCGTCGGCGGCAACCTGCCAGCCCGACAGATAGATCGCCTGGAGGCCGGCGCGCACCTGCTGCACGGCCTGGTTGCCGGTCAGCGCGCCCAGCGCCGCCACATACGCCTCGCGGTGCAGCAGCTCCCACAGCCGCTCGGCACCCAGCCGCGCCAGTGTGTGCTCGATCTGCACGCTGCCGCGCAGCCGCAGCACTTGCTCGGCCTCATACGGCCGCTCGATCCCCTGCCAACGCGCGTCGGTCGCCCACGCCGCCGCCATGCCATCGCCCCTGTGATTCCCATTCATGGTGTCCTGCTCCTTTGCTTGAAACCAACTGCTGCGGTGATTTGTCGTCTGAACATGGCGCTGCCCCCACACTGTTCCCACGCTTGCCCCTGCGTTACCCCCGGCGAAGCATGTGCGAGCGGGAGCAGATCAAGCCGATCTACAACTGCCTATCAGAGATAACATTGTACCGATGTATTGAGGCACATGCTTCGCCGCTACAGGGGCATCCTCCGTCATCTCGTCATCTCGTCACCTTGTCATCTCGTCACTCTACTGCATGCTTGTATGCTACGAATAACCTCTTTGTAAAATCTTTGCTAAAATAACGCAATGTGTTATCACCACCCAAAGGCATGATTCACGGTGATCGATCTACGCTTGCTTGGCCCAATCGAGATTTCAGTCGACGGCGTGGCGCTGAAGGTAGATTCGCGCAAGGCGCTGGCGCTGCTTGGCTACCTGGCGGTGGCGCGGCGTCCGGCGGCGCGCACAGCGCTGCTAGGCCTGCTGTGGGCCGAGATGCCCGAAGACCGTGGCCGCGCCAACTTGAGCTGGACGCTGAACCGGCTGAACGCGCTGCTGCCTGGATTCATCCAGGCCGATCGCAATAGCGTGCGGTTGGCCAACGCCACGCCGCTGGCGGTCGATCTGCACCAGTTCGACCTCTATGCCGCCAGCGACGACGAGCAGGCGCAGGCGTTGGCGCTGAGTCTCTATGGTGGCCCATTGCTGGAAGGGCTGTATCTGACCGCCTGCCCTGAGTTCGAGTACTGGTTGCTGGTCGAGCGGGAGCGCAACGAGCAGCGCTTGCTCGCCCTGATTCAGCGCCACGCCGATCTGCTTGAGCGGCGCGGCGCGCTGGCCGAGGCGGCCGATGTGCTGACCCGGCTGCTGGCGATCGACCCGCTTCAGGAGCAAGCGCACCGGCAGCGTATGAGCCTGCTCGCGCGAAGCGGCCAGCGTGGTGCTGCCCTGGCCCAGTTCGAGAGCTGCCAGCGGGCACTGGCTGGCGAGCTTGGCGTTGAGCCGGAACAGGCAACAGTAGCACTCGTCGAAGCGATTCGGGCGGGCGCTGTGCAGCGCAGCGGCGCCCCGCTCGCCGTGCCTGGCCTGATCGAAGCAGCCAGCGCCATGGCGTATGCTGCCGAACCCGCGCTGCGGCCTGCGCCAGTGCCCCTGCTGATTGGCCGTCAACTCGATCTGGATGCGATCACTGGCCTGCTGACCAACCCTGCATGTCGCATGGTCACGGTCACTGGCGTGGGCGGGGTGGGAAAGACCACGCTGGCGCTGGCCTGCGCGCAGCGTGTAGCCGCGCTGTTTCGCGATGGCGTGCGTGTGGTGGCGCTCGTCGCGCTAGATGGCCCCACGCTGCTGCCCGCCGCCCTGGCCGATGCGCTTGGTATTGATCTGCACAGCCACTTCGATCCACGCCGCGCTGTGCTGGATGCGCTGGCTGGGCGTGAGCTGCTGTTGGTACTCGACAATTTCGAACAGCTGGTCGAGGCTGCGGATCTGTTGGAAGAGCTGCTTGCCACAGCTCCGGCAGTCACGCTGCTGCTAACATCGCAGGAACGCATACGCTTGCGCGAGGAATGGGTCTACGATCTGACTGGGCTGACCGTGCCGTTGGGCGAATCGATGGCCGAGGTGGAGGCTTCGGCGGCGGCGCGCTTGTTTGTGCAGCAGGCCCAGCGGCTGCGCGCAAGCTTCACGCTGAACGACAGCAACTGCGCCGCGATCGCGCGCATCTGCACACTGGTCGGCGGGCACCCGCTGGCGATCGAGCTGGCCGCAGCTTGGGTGCGCACGCTTTCCTGTGCCGAGATCGCCCGCGAACTAGCTGCCGGCCTGGATTTGCTGACCAGCCAGGTACGCAACCTGCCGCCGCGCCACCGCAGCGTGCGCGCTGCCTTCGAGCAGAGTTGGGCGCGGCTTGGCCAGCAGGAGCGCAGCGCGCTTTCTATGCTCGCGGTATTTCCTGGCAGCTTTTCGCTTGAAGCCGCCAGCGCGGTCATGTGTGGGCAGCAGAACGAGGCGCTCATGTTGGCGCTGGTCGACCGCTCGCTGTTGGCGCGATTGAGCGGCGGGCGCTACGAAATGCACGGGCTGGTGCGCTCGTTTGCCATGGAAAAGCTGGACGCCGCCGCCATCGATCGGGTGCGGGCCAGCCACTGGGCCTTTTTCCAGCGGCTACTCCAGGCCGAACAGCCGCGCCTGCGCAGCGCGGATGCTGCGGCGCGAGTGCGCGTGGACGACGACCTGCAAAATATTCGCAGTGGCTTGCTGTGGGCGCTTCAGCAACCTGCTGCGGTGGCGGTTGAATCGGCGCTCGACAGCCTGCTGCTGTTCTTCGACACCAGCGGAGCGTTTCGCGCCGGCGTAGAGCTGTTTACCCAGTGCGCGGCACTGCTGGCCGATGCCGCGCCTGGTTCGCGGGCCGAATGTGTCGCAGGCCGATTGATGACGTGCCGCGGGCTGCTGCTGCTCTGGCTGGCCCGCTACGACGACGCGCGCGTGGCCTTTGCGCGCAGTCAGCGGATTGCTCAGGCGTGTGGTGATGCCCAACAGGAAGCGTTGAGCACCGGCGGCCTGGCCTTTACGCTGCGCTGGTTGGGCCAGTTCGCCGAGGCCGAGCAACTGGCCCGCGCCGCGCTCGCGCAGGCCCGCGCACTCGACGACGGCTGGCTGACGGCTATGCTGCTTCAGTATTTGGCTCTGATCTGCCGCGACCAGGGCCAGCACAGTGAAGCGCGTGAAGCGGCGCTGGAATGTCTGGCGCGGTTTGGCGACTATGGCTACCGGCGTGGGATGGGCTTTGCGTTGACTGTGCTTGGCCTTGTCGCTCACGATCTGCACGATCTGGATGCGGCCGAGCGCTATTTCGAAGAAGGGCTGCGGCTGTGTGTGGCGGTTGGCGATCCAATGGGCGCGGTGATGGCGGATTTCTACCTGGGTCGGCTTGAGTTTCTGCGCGGGCAATTCGGCGCGGCGCGGCGGCGGCTCGACCGAGGGGTCGCAAGCGCGGGTGCGATCGGCTACCAATGGGGCGTGCTGCGCGCCCAGACACTGCTTGGCATGATCGACGACGCCGAGGGCGAGCACGCCACCGCGCGCACCCGCCTCGGCGATGCTGCGCGCGCAGCCACCGAGCTTGGCGCGACGTTCCTGGCAAAAGAGGCCGCCGCACGGCTGCGCGAGATTGATGCAAGGGCTGAGGGCTGATGGCTAAGAAGGGCTGAGGGCTGAGAACTAAGAAGGGCACGCGAACCCAATAGCCCAGCGCTGAAGCGCCGGGTGGGGTGGCGTGCCGTGGCCCAACGCATCTAGCCCCGCTTCAGGGCGTAGGCGATACCGCTTTGTAACGTGCTGCGCGTCACCAGTTCGCCCATGTTGACGCCGAGGCCAACCAGGGTTTGGGCGACCTCCGGGCGAATACCGGTCAGCACCGTGCGCGCGCCCACCAGGCTGGCCGCCTGGGCCGCCCGCAGCAGCGTTTGCGCCACCTGGGTGTCTACAACCGGCACGCCGGTGATATCGATGATCGCGGTGGTGGCGTGCGCCTCGACCACACCTTCGAGCAGCCGCTCGACAATCTGGCTGGCGCGCGCGCTGTCGATGCTGCCGATCAGCGGCATGACCATGACGTGATCGCTGATTGGGATGAGCGGGGTTGAGAGTTCAGCCAGTGTAGCACGCTGCGCCTCGATCACCTGCTCCTGGAGCTGTTGGCGCTCGGCCTGGTCGGTTAACTGAGCGGTGATATCGCGGATGACGGCGACAGTGGCCTGCACTTGCTTCTGCGCATTGAACAGCACATAGCTCGACACATCGCCGCGAAAAGTGCTGCTGTCACGACGTTGATAGGTGAGTTGGCCCTGCCAGCGCCCGGTCTGCTCAACGCTGGCCCGCACATCAGCCAGCTCCTGGTGGCCATTAGCGGGCAGTAGATCTGCCACGCGCATGCCAATAACTTCGTCGCCATAGCCAGTCAGCGTGCGCAGCGCCGGGTTCGCATAGGTGATCGAGCCATCAAGCGCGGCCACGCCAATGCCGTCGGGCGCATACTCGGCAATTGTTTGGAATAAATCGAGCTGTGTCTGGTAGCCCTGGCTAATGTGCTGCGTCGAAAGATTAAACAACCCCATGAGTTGCTGCGTACCTGCCACCGCGCCTGACACGCCGCTTGCAATTCCCGCTAAACAGCTATCAAGCATGCAGCTGCGATAGATGAAGGACACGCCGAGCAAATCTACGAGCGACACCTGCTGAATGAATGAGGCACCTATACCACGTTGGAGCCACTCGATTACTGGCTGCGGATCTTGGGCCACCAGCGCTGCGTAGTACGGCCCGAGCATGTGATCGACAGCAGCGAGGGCGCAAGCCTCAAGCGGCAGGTGATGCGCCTCAGCTACTTCGTGAAGGCGTGTATGAATGTGTTGCGCAATCGCTGGGCGCTGTTCGTTGAGAAACTGAATGAAATCGTGGGAAGTTGCAATTGCCACGGCGTCGGGTGAAAGAGATACCACAGAAAACCTCATGACGCTACGCACCAATGAATACTTTCTGTAGTGTAGCTGCATGGGGCTGCTGTGTGTTAAGCGGAACTGCGGCGGATTGAAAGCAATTCCAATAACGAGTTTAGCTCATCATCTACGAAGCTACAAAGCCCCTGGGTGTGGCATAACGTGTTGCGCCGCCACCACGGCCGCCGGATGCATCCGGCGTCTGATACGCCAAAACACGCTGAAGCGTGTTAGAGCAGTTCAACGCGCTTCAGCGTGTTTTGGGTGCTAACAGCGGGGCTTCTAGCCCGAGTACATCGGTAGTATATGCAAAACGATATGCTACAAGGCTCCTACTTGCAGGGGCTTTGTAGCTTTGTATGCCTTGAAATGGCTGCTAGTCCTGCTTGTCCGCGCCTCGTCCGGTCTTCTGCTGAAGCTCGTCGATCCGCTTCGAGGCATCGGCTTTGGTCAGGTTCTCATCGAACTCCTCGCCGGCCTGGTCGGAAAGCGTTTTCAAGTATGAGCGCTGCGCACCGGTCATCGGCTCATCGCCGGTCGTCCATTCGTCTGGGTCCTTGATCGCATTGGTGTTCTCGATATCTTGCTGCTGTGGTTTCTTTGTCGTCATACACTCCCTCGCTTGCTGTCGAATAAGATCGCACACCCGTTCGTATGCAGTATGCGTGCCAGGATTGGGCGCGCGTGATATACTCAGAGAACAGAGAACAGAGAACAGAGAACAGAGAACAAGGAAGACTGTCCTGCTGCTTTGGTGAACATTATGAACGAACACGCCAGCCGACCAATACCCGTGCCCGCCACGCATCCTTCGTTATGGCAGGCGCTGCGTGCGCGTCTTGTGCCGCAGGGCGCGAACATCCTGATGCTTTCGGTATACATTGGTATCATCATCACCATGGTTTCGGCTGTGCTTGGGCGGGCTGCTCTAACCGACTTCCAGTTCCACGGCACCATCATCTGTCTCTCCGCCATGCTGGCACTCAACGCGCTGCTCGAAGATAGCGAGCGCTGGCTTGGCCTACGCCGCGCCCATGTGTTGCACCTGCTGGTGAACGGCACACTCATGCTGGCGGCAACGTGGCTCGGCTTGGCGGCGCCCACGTTTCTGCCCTACCTGCTGTTCATGCTGATCGGCCAGGCGATTGTGATGTTTGGCGCTTGGCGCGGGCTGCTGATCGCGGCGGTTCTGTATGGCGCATGGCTCGCCGTGCTTTTGGGCCGTGGCATGGCGCCGGCAAATGTCGCTGGTAATGCGATCTCGGTAGGAATGGGTGTGGTGTTTACCGCGTTGTTCTGTAGTGTCATCCTTGGCTACAGCCGCCAACGCGAGCAGGCCGAGGCGCTGGCCGGCCAGTTGCGCCGCGCCAACGGCGAGCTAGCGGCGGCCCGCCAGCGTGAGCAAGAGCTGGCAGTAGCGCAGGAGCGCCTCCGGCTAGCCCGCGATATTCACGATGGTCTGGGTCACCACTTGACGGTGCTCAACGTTCAGCTTCAGGCCGCCGCCAAACTGATCGAACGCGACCCCGCCCGCGCCGCTGCCGCAATTGCAACCAGCCGCGAGGTGGCGCAGGCCGCAATGGACGAGGTGCGCCAGAGTGTTGCAGCCATGCGCCGCACGCCACTGGACGGGCGCACGCTCGATGAGGCCTTGGCAGCGCTGGTGCGCGAATTCGACGCGCGCTCGCCGCTCAGCGCGGCATTTGCGCTGCACGGTGCGTTGCCGCCGCTCGCGCCCAGTGTGGCGATGACGCTCTACCGTGCCGCCCAGGAGGGGCTGACCAACGCGCAGAAGCACGCCGCCGCGCAACATGTTGCAATCGAGCTACGCTGCGACCCGCCCCAGCTTGCGTTGAAAGTAAGCGACGATGGCCGCAGCAGCCAGAATGGCAAAGGCTTTGGCCTGGCCGGGCTACGCGAGCGCGCCGAGCTGCTTGGTGGCACACTTTCGGCTGGGCCACGCGCCGATGGCGGCTTTGAACTCTGTATTGAGTTACCAGTATGACCATTTCGATTTTGCTGGTCGACGACCAATTGCTGATCCGCCAGGGCATTCAGACGCTACTCGATCTAGAGCCTGACCTGACGGTGGTTGGCAGCGCGGCGAACGGCCGCGAGGCGCTTGCGGCGGTCGAGCGGCTGCGCCCCGATGTGGTGCTCATGGATGTGCGAATGCCAGAGATGGACGGCGTGGCCGCCACCCGCGATCTGCACGCCCGCTTTCCAGCGATTGGTGTGATTATTCTGACCACATTCGACGACGATGAATACATTTTCGAGGGGCTGAAGGCCGGCGCGCGCGGCTACCTGTTGAAGGACATCAGCAGCGACGAGATGGCGCAGGCGGTACGCGCGGTGGCGGCTGGCCAGGCGCTGATACAGCCAAGTATCGCCCGCAAAGTCGTGGCCGAGTTCTCGCGCATGGCCAGTGCGCCGCAGCCGCCGATTGGCCTGGCCGAGCCGCTGACCGAGCGCGAGCAGGACGTGCTGCACGCCCTGGCGCTG
>JACMIM010000892.1 GCA_014381165.1 Roseiflexaceae bacterium | reverse complement strand
GGATAAATCCGGCGTCTGATACCCCAAAACGCGCTGAAGCGCGTTGTTCGCTGGAACGCGCTTCAGCGCGTTTTGTGTGATACCAGCGGGCTTCTAGCCCGCATGTGTGGTGCGGCTGCAACATCTGAATCTCATCCTGGAACCCCCAGCCGCGCGAGAAGAATTGTATACTTAGCGCATGCATTACACGGTACTCAAGCTTATAGCTGTATGAACGCCCGAACGGTCATCATCGTCATCGCGATCGTTGTTGGGCTGTGGGCGCTGCTCCCCGTGCTCGCACCGCAGCAGGGGCCAGTTCTTTCGACATGGCCTGGCGGTTCCGCTGGCACGTCGCCGGTCATCCGTGGTGCCGCCGAGCGCCAGCCCGCGCCCGATTCCGCGCAAACAGTGGCAGCGATCGACCAGTACCTGAGTGGCCTTACCACCAGCGGGCAGTTCAGCGGTGCTGTACTGGTGGCCAAAAACGGCGCGGTCGTGATTGCGCGCGGCTACGGCGCTGCCGATGCGGCTGGCAGTGTGCCGAATTCCCCCGAGACGCGCTTTCGGCTGGCCTCGATCAGCAAACAGTTTACGGCAATGGCCATCATGCAACTGGTCGATCGTGGCCAAATAGGCCTCGACACACCAGCATGTGAATATCTGGACAGTTGCCCGGCGGCCTGGCAGCGCATCACGGTTCGCCACCTTTTGAGCCACACCTCCGGGCTACCCAATTTCACCGATTTTGGCTCCTACGAAGCGACTATGGCCCAGCCAACTACGCCAGAAGACTTGGTCGCGCGGTTCCGTGACCAGCCGCTGCTGAACGAACCCGGCGCGGTCTATCGTTATATCAACTCTGGCTATGTCCTGCTTGGCGTTATCGTCGAGCGCGTTGGCGGAACAAACTACGGCGAGTATCTGGACGAGCACGTTTTCGGCCCGCTTGGCATGCGCGAGAGTGGCTATGACCTTGGCGGCGCGGGCGTCGCGCAGGGCTTCGATGCGCCCGGACTGCCCTGCGCCGTGCTGCACGCCTCGACATTATTTGCGTCCGGCGGCCTGTACAGCAGCGTGCGCGATCTGTACCGCTGGGATCAGGCGCTCTACACATCGGCGCTGCTGCCCGACGATCTGCGCGCCCAGATGTTCACACCCCAGGCTGGCAGCTATGGCTTTGGCTGGATTATCACACAGCGCGGCGGCCAGCGCAGCGTCGAGCACCCCGGCCTGATGAGCGGCGCGGCCACGCAGATCGTGCGCCTGCCCGAGGCCGGCGCGACCGTGATTGTGCTCAGCAACTTGTACACGGCCAATGTCGAAGCGATCGCCAGCCAGCTTGTGGCGCTAACGCTCGATGACGGTGGCTGACCCGGCGCGGAGGCACACCCGGCGCGGAAGCGCCGGGCTCGTGGGTTTTGGTGTTTCGCCGCTAGTCAGCTACAGCTCGATTGTTGGCGAGTTGGCTGCGCCGCACTTCTTCGCGCAGCGATTCGGCATCCCAGCCAAGATCGCGCATCTCATTGCTATCCTCAAGGTCGGCTCGCAGCAAATGCTCAAGATCTTCGATCCGCTCGCGGGCCGCGCTCAGGTAGACCGTGCGGTCGCTGCGCTGCTTGGCCAGCTCACGCAGCGATTCTTCCTCGTGGCGCAGAAAGGTCTGGGCGGCGCGCGTAGCCTGGTAGCCGCGAAAACCGAGCAGCCGCAGCGCGTCGGTGCCAAGCCGCAGCGAGGTGTCGAGCGACTGACGGTAGACATACTGCACACCCGCCTCCTGGAGATCGTGGGCGTCGTCCCAGTCAAAAGCGCGGGCGAGCACCACGAGTTCCGGAAAGTGCTTGCGCGCGATCTGCACCAGTTCCAGCGTGTGCTCGGGCGAATCGAGCGCGATCACAAGCAGGCGAGCTTTCGCAGCTCCCGCGACCGCCAGCAGATCGTGGCGAGTAGCGTCGCCATAGTAGACGCGCAGGCCGAGACGGCGCAGCAGGTCGACACGGTCGGAATCATTGTCGAGCACCACGGTCGCGACATTATTCGCCTTGAGCAGCCGCCCGACCGTCGAGCCGAAGCCACCGAAGCCGACGATCAGCACGGGTGCCTGCTCGTCGATCTGATCGGGCGTGCGCGCGGCCTCGGTGGTGCCGAGCCGGGGCTGAATGACCCGCTCATTCAGCTGAAGCAGCAGCGGTGTGAGCGCCATCGAAAGCGCTACCACTGCCACCAGCGGGCTGGTGATCTCGGGGCCGAGCACGCCCTCCTGGTTGGCAAACGAGAACAGCACAAACGCGAACTCGCCAACCTGCGGCAGCGCAAAGGCCAATAGCATGCTTTGGTCGAAGCCAAAGCGAAACACCCGCGCCAGCAACAGTAGCACCACAAACTTCACCGCCATGATCGCCAGCACCAGCCCACCAATCAGCAACGGCTGGGCAAAGATCAGCCCGAAATCGACCGACGCGCCCACCGACAGAAAGAACAGGCCGAGCAGCAGGCCCTTGAATGGGTCGATGTCACTTTCGAGCTCGTGGCGATACTCGCTATTGGCCAGCACCACGCCGGCCAGAAACGTGCCCAGCGCTGGACTCAGGCCAACTTGGCTCATCAGCAGGGCGATGCCGATCACAATCAGCAGAGCCGTGGCGGTGAACAGCTCGTGCAGGCGCGTGCGGGCGATCACGCCGAGTGCCGGGCGCACCAGAAAACGCCCCGCCAGCACAATCGCTGCGACTGCGCCGAGCACGGCCAGCGTCTGCGCCCAGGCCGGCAAGCTCGCAACCAGTGTCGTGGCGGCGTGGTCGTCGGTGGCGGCGGAAGCTGGCGCAACGGCCAGCAGCGGAAAGATCGCCAGCATGGGGATCACCGCAATATCCTGGAACAGCAGTACCGAAAACGCACCCTGGCCGCCTGCGGTCTTCATCAGGCCCTTTTCGTTTAACACCTGGAGCACAATCGCCGTGGACGAGAGCGAAAGCGTCAGGCCCACAGCCAGCGCCGCCTGCCAGGGCAGCCCGAACGCCAGGCCGCCCGCCATCAGCAGCGCGCTGGTCGCCAGCACTTGCAGCCCGCCCAAGCCCACGATCGAGGTGCGCAGCCGCCACAGCAGCGCTGGCTCTAGCTCCAGGCCAACTACGAACAGCATCAGCACCACGCCGAACTCGGCCACATGCAGCACGTCCTCACCTTCAGACCCGATGAGACCAAGCACGAACGGGCCGATCACCACACCGGCGATCAGGTAGCCGAGCACCGACCCAAGGCCAAATCGTTTGGCGATCGGCACGGCCAGCACTGCGGCGACCAAATAGACAAAGGCCTGGAGCAGAAATTCCTGACTCATCGCAATACCTCCTGGGCCAGCGTGTCGAGCGCAGCGTTGAATGTCGCATATTGATCCGCCCCACTCAGGTCGATCCGCCCATCGCACAGCGCATCGAGCAGCAGCCGGTAGCGCTGCGCCTCGGTGTCGAGTTCCACTTCGTTCAGGCGGTGTGTGCCGTGAACCACATACGGCGGCAGAAAGCGCATGTTGCACAGGCGCGTGGTCTGCTCGAGCGGGGCCAGCAGCTCGCGAATGGTGAAGCGGTTGTAACCCTCGTGCGTGTAGGCCGCTGCGCCGCCACCGGCGGTCAGCAGGCAAAGCAGCGATTTACCAACCAGCGCCTTGCCCTGCGAGCCGTAAGCCCAACCGTGTTCCAGCACCAAATCTTCCCATTGCTTGACCAGCGCGGGCGTGCTGTACCAAAAGAACGGGCACTGCAACACCACGATCTCGTGATCGATCAGTAGATGTTGTTCACGCCGTACATCGATATCAAAGGTTGGGTAGGCTTCATACAGATCGTGGAAGGTCAGGTCATCGCGCGGTGGCACATGCTGGATGAAGCGGGCGTGCGCGCGCGACTTCTCCAGCGCTGGGTGAGCGAACAGAATCAGCACTCGTGGCATAGATTTCTCGTCTGGTGGCTGGCGGTTAGTACGGGAATGCTACTATTGTACAGAAATTTAGCGTTTCCGGCGCTGAAGAGTTCCCGGCGCTGAAGCGCCGGGCTATTGGGTTTATCATTGACACCTGACACGCCTGGTGGCTGAAGCCGCTAGCTCGCATGACGAAGCCCGCCTGCGCGGGCTAAAACATCGTCCTCAGCCCGTGCAGGCGGGCTTCGTAAACACAGCCAAGGGCTTCAGCCCGAGCGCTTCAGCCCGACAAGGAGACGTTTCGATGCCCACACTCAACGGAAAAACCGTGTTGATCACCGGCTCGGCGGGCGGCTTTGGCCGCGAGCTGACGCGCCAGCTGCTGCTTGAGGGTAGCATGCTCATCCTGAGCGACCGCACGCTGGCAATGACCCAGTGTGCCGCCGCCGAGGTTGCAGCGGGGCTTGGCGGGCGCAAGGTGCCGGGCCGCATCCTTGGTTTCGTTGCCGCCGATCTCGCCAGCCCCGAAGGCGCAGCGCACCTAGCGGCACAGGCGCGCGCAGTTGCGCCGCAGATCGATGTGCTGATCAATAACGCCGGCCTGAGCTTTATTGGTGCCTTTGCCGATGTGCCGCAGGATCGCTGGGAGCTGATCATGCAGGTCAATTTGCTCGCGCCCATGCGCCTGACCGCGCTACTGCTGCCGGAAATGATCGCGCGGGGCGGCGGGCACGTTGTCAATATCGCCTCGTGCGCTGGGTTGGCCGGCACACCCAGCCTGGTGGCCTACTGCGCTTCGAAGTTCGGCCTGCGCGGCTTTGGCGAGGCACTGGGTAACGAGCTGCGTGACCAGGGCATTCGTGTGACGACCCTGTACCCGTATTTCGCCCGCACGCCCATCCTCGATTCAGAGCACTTTGGCAGCCGGCCCACACCCGCGCTGCCCACCGGGATCGACGAGCCTGACATGGTCATCCGTGAACTGATCGCAGGCCTCAAGGCTGGCCGCCAGCACATCTACCCTGGCCGCACCGCCAAGCTGATCTACCAACTGCAAAAGCCCGGCCCCTGGCTGCTGCCAAAACTCATCCGCGCGACCGGCCAGCGCTAAAAACAGCGCAGTCCGTGGTACACTACCGGGCCAGGAGCCAGGAGCCAGCGGCGAAGGAAGGGCGCAGCACGCGCACGCCGGACGAGGTCCTTGAAGGAAGGGCGCAGCACGCGCACGCCGGACAAGGTCCTCGCACGAATCTTTGGCGCGTGCTGCGCCCCAGCGAAGGAACACCACCAATGGCGCTGACCGCAACCATCTACGCTTTTACCATCGATCTCAGCGACATGGATCGAGGCGTCTATGAAACGTTCGACCTGCGTGTGGCCCAGCAGCCGTCCGAAACCGCCGAGTACATGCTCGCGCGCGTGCTGGCCTACTGTCTCGAATATACCGAGGGCATCGCCTTTACCCAGGGGATTGCAGCAGGCCAGGAGCCGGCGATCGCGATTCGCGACCTGACCGGGCGGCTGACCACCTGGATCGACGTGGGCATGCCCGACGCCGATCGGCTGCATCGGGCCAGCAAAAGCACCGACCGCGTGGTAATCTACACCCATCGCAACGTGGCCATGCTCAAGCAGCAGTTGGCTGGCAAGACTGTCCACCGCGCCGACGAGATTGCAATCTATGAGTTCGAGCGCCCGCTGCTCGACACGCTGGCCGGCCTAATCGAGCGCCGCACCGCGCTGGGCGTGGTAAAAACCGAGGGCCAGCTGTTTATCGAAGTGGCCGGCCAAAGCGTGAGCGGGCGGGTGATCGAGCATTCGATGAGGTGACAACTATCAATCAGAACGCTATCTGCCACCTGTGCGGCGGCGACGACTGCCGTGATGGGGCCAAGAAAATACGCCGCGAACTCGAGCGGCTGATCGAGCAGCGCGGGCTTGCCAGCCAGGTCGAGCTGCGTATGACCAAGTGCCAGGGCCGCTGCGAGGATGGGCCAGTCCTGACCGTGATGCCAGGGGCGAATACCTATGGCGAGCTGAATACCGCTGCCGTGGCGGAGATCGTCGATCAGCACCTGATACGCGGCCAGCCAGTGCGCGCCCGGCTGCTCAAAAAGGCCGCCAAAAAGCTCAAGGCGCTCAAGCGCTGACCAGCCGCAGCAGCGCCGCCACTTCCAATAGATAGATCATGGAGAAACCTGCACAATACCAAGCAGCGCGTGCAGCTATCTTTTCGGTTTCGTTTTTTGGTGCTTCGCGCCAAAAAACGAAACAAAACAGCATTCAAAGCCGGCAAAAAAGAAATCGTTGGGGCCGTAGACACCAAACCCCCGCAAACGCGGCCTCCTCTAAGGGACTCTCGAATAAATAAGTAGCCACTGTTGATCTCTCTCCAGCTACAGGTTCGCTGGAGTATATCACGAGTTATGGCTAGCTTATTGTTCGAGAGTCCCTAAGTGAGTATGCGAGAGAACAACAGCTTTAGAATTCAGAATTCAGAACACCCGAGGACGAATCGTTCTGAACTTTGAATTCCTGTTCTACAGGAGTTTCCCATGACTGACACACCAACCAAACAGCGCACCGAGCGCT
>JACMIM010000891.1 GCA_014381165.1 Roseiflexaceae bacterium | reverse complement strand
GCGCTGCACGGCAACAATGCTTCGCTGGCCGCCGCGCACCAGTGGGGCCTGGCCCGTGAACACGGCTACCTGGTTGCGCTGGCTCAGTCCTCGCAGATCATTGCCTCGCATACCTACAACTGGGACGATTGGCAGCGGGCGACTGCCGAAATCCAGCAGCACATTGCCGAACTTCAGCAGGAATATGCTGTCGATCCTGGGCGTATCGTGCCGGGCGGCTTCTCGATGAGCGGCGGCTTGGTGGCCTGGCTGGCGCTCAGCGGCGAGATCGAGACAGCGGGCTTTGTCGCTGTCGGGCCGCACATTCCCGATTTCCAGCGTTTCGCCGATCTGTTCGCCGCTGGAGCGCAGCGTAGCATACGCGGCTACATTGTGATCGGCGAGCGCGACCCAGGGCTGGCGGCGGCGCAACAGCTGCGCGACCTGATGCGCCAGCACGGCCTGATCTGTGAATTCAATCAGATTCCCGACCTCGGCCACGATTTCCCGCCTGACTGGGCCGAGCAGCTAGCGCAGGCACTCGCATCACTTCAAAGGAGTGTGACATGACCTTCGCCGAGTTTATCGAGCAGAGCATGGCCGGGCTGCGCCTGCAAACCGAGGCTCATAACGGCACCTGGCACCTGGGCGAGGAGCAGCGCTGGGGCGTCGACCAGGATGGCGGCACGATTACCTGGGAGTTCGCAGGCACCGTCGCCAGCGCCCCCGTGCAGATCATCGGCACCTATAACCCAAGCGACGGCTCGCTGCTGTGGGGCTGGGATCACCCCTCGGTTCTGCCGCCGCTGGCCGAGCACGCTCGCCTACTTCGGCAGTATGGCGAAGACAACGGCATTGCCCAATTGACCACGCGCACGATCTTTTGCAGCGAAGACGAGGCTTGGGGCTTCACGTCCGTGGCGGCGCGGCTGGCGGGCGCAAATGGCGCGTACCGCGCCGACGCGGGCGGGCCGCTGGTCTACATGACTTTTGGCAACGTCACGCTTTCCCGACCGCCGGGCGCTCCGCCAGCGCCGCCTGCTGCACCAGCGGTGGAAGAACATGGCATTGCAGGCCCACCGGAGCTGATCGACTTCATCCAGGCCTACTTCAAGGAAATGTTCGCCATCGACGAGCGCTATCATCAAGCCGAAGAGGCTGGCGAGGATGTGTCGCAGGCTTTGCACCAGGCTATCGACAACAAGCGTGCGATCTACGAGCGCTATTGGCAGCGCGATGATGAGTATTGGCTGCCCAGCTCGGTCGGCTGGCCGTCGGACTACGATCTTGCGCAGGCCTACAACTGGACGTGCCGTCAACTCGCCGACGGCACCTACCAGGTTGCTTACGTCACGACGCTGTATAACGTCGATTTTCACTACACCTACAGCGTGCGGCGCAGCGGCGAGCAGTATAAAATCACGAATTTCGAATTCTAACCGCCAACGTACAAGCTGTGAGATAACCAAGACGCCAAACAAGAAAGAAACGCAAGATGGCAAAAATCCCCGTAGCGATCCTCGGCGCGACCGGCGCGGTCGGTCAGCGCTTGGTGACGCTGCTCTACAACCACCCCTGGTTCGAGATCGCCGCACTGACCGGCTCGGAGCGCACAGTCGGGCGGCCCTATGGTGAATTGGTGCGCTGGGTGTTGGACGACGCGC
>JACMIM010000890.1 GCA_014381165.1 Roseiflexaceae bacterium | reverse complement strand
GCGTATGACCTGGCTGCGACAATGGATATCCCGGCCTGGTGTCGATCGACCGGCCATCTGCTGGTGGCGGTGGACGCAGATACCCATCCAAAACGATTCTTGATCCAAAAGGGGAGCTAGCATACATGCCAAAACTGTTGATCAATCTCACGACTGCGCAGGACAATCCCGACAAAACGACGGTGGCCTTTGTCGTGGCCAACGCGGGCGTGGCGGCGGGCCAAGAGGTGGTGATCTTCCTGAACGTCGAAGGTGTACGGCTGGCGATAACTGGCTATGCCGATGCGATTACGTCCGAAGGCTTCAAGCCGCTGAAAGAATTGCTGGCGGCGTTCACTGAAAACAGCGGCAAGATCTGGGTTTGCCCACCCTGCTTCAATGCGCGTGGGCTTGATAAGGACAATCTGATCGCTGGTGCAACCTTTGCTGGTGGTGCGGCGGTGGTCGAATTCCTTGGGCAGGGCGCGGCCAGCCTAAGCTACTGAGGCGACAATGGAAGCTGAAACAATCTGTGCAGCACCGGAGTTGCAATGGAAACTGTGGATTTACACCAACTACGATTGCAATCTGCGCTGCTCGTATTGTGTGGCGAAGTCCAGCCCGAACGCGCCGCGCCGCGCGATTGGTTTAGCGAATGCGCGCAGACTGGTCGATGAGGCGGTTGCGCTTGGCTTTACTGACGTGTTTTTTACCGGTGGTGAGCCGTTCATTCTGAACGAGATCTACGACATGCTGGCCTACGCATCGGCGCGCGTCAAGACGACGGTGTTGACCAACGCCATGATTTTGCGCGGGCCGCGTTTGGAAAAGCTGGTCGCAATCGCCAACGACAATTTGATTGTCCAGGTCAGCCTCGATGGCGGCTGCGCCGAGCACCATGATGCCTACCGTGGGGCCGGTGCCTGGGCAAAGACGGTCGAGGGTATTACGCTGCTCCAAGAGCGCGGTTTTCGCGTGCGGCTCTCGACCACCGAGACACCCGCGAACGCGCCGCATCTCGAAACCATCTGCACCTTTCATCGCTCACTCGGGATTCCTGATCAGGATCACTTCATCCGCCCACTGGCAAAGCGCGGCTACTCGAAAGAAGGGCTGGAGCTTGGCATGGCCAACCTGCTGCCCGAGCTTACCGTCAATCTCGACGGCGTATTCTGGCACCCGCTCTCGACCGATGCCGACATGCAGGTCAGCAAGAAGATGTTCCCGCTCGCGTCTGCCTACGATCGGGTAAAAACACAACTCGATGTCATGGCGCGCACTGGGGCGGCGCCGTTGATGACCTTTACCTGAGGATGACCCTATCTGCCCCCGTGCGGGGCAACGTGGACATACCAATTCCAATCGAGACTCTTGGGAGGCTCCGCCGCTAGTCTACAAAAGGAACAGCACATGATCTATGCCTATGTTTTAATCGAGGCCGAGCCAACGCGCGTGCAGGATCTGATCAAAGAGCTACCAGATATGGAGTTGGACGGCTCGGTGATCAAGCAGGTTCATGCGGTGACCGGCCGGTATGACTTGATCG
>JACMIM010000889.1 GCA_014381165.1 Roseiflexaceae bacterium | reverse complement strand
CCCTACAAGCACCAATCAACAGGATGAGTGTCGGCGAGGCCATTCGCACCAAGCGCGCAGTGCGAGCGTTCACCGAGCAGCCGGTGCCCGATGCGACCATGCGCGAGATTTTGCACGCTGGGCGGCGGTCGCAAAGCAGCAAGAACAGCCAGCCGTGGCAATTCATCGTCATCACGAATCGTGAAACGCTTCAGGCGCTGGCCCAATGCGGCACGTATGCCGGTCACCTGGCGGGCGCAGCCTTTGCGGTGGCGTTGATCGCCGAGCGCGGCCACGAGTTCGATTTAGGGCAGGCCGCTGCGGCGATGCAGCTGGCCGCCTGGGAGCAGGGCGTCGGTTCGTGCATTGCAGCCATGTGGGAGCCAGAGCGAGCACGGCCCATCCTGGGCGTGCCCGACCAGCTAGCGTTCGACATTGCGATCTCATTTGGCTATTCGGCTGAAGTGGCCCGCACACCGCGTATGGACGGGCGCAAAACGCTTGAGGCTATCGTGCGCTGGGAACGCTGGTGAAGCAAGCTTTGGTTCCCAGCGTACAAATGGGCTGGCTAGCGGCGCGCGAGCGGGAGATATGCGCGTGGGTCGAGCTTGGCAGCTACGCCAAACTCATATGCACCGATATCGATCGGGCCATTGACTGGTCGCAGCGTAGCGACATCGATTCTGGCTTGGGGTGGATGCTGAAGCGGTAGCGCGAGCGGGTTGGGGAACTCATGACCAGCCGGGCTGGCTGGTGTGTTGGCTCCAACGTCGACCAGTGGGCTAGCCGCGCTGGATGGACGCAGATCGAACGCACTCAGGTTGACGAAGCCGGGAGTATCGCCCAGAACAGTGCCGGTGAACTCAGCGGGAATATCCGAGCCGCGCTGCACCCAGTTCTTGCTGCCCGTCACCACCCGTCCGTCGCGCCAGTCGGCCTCCTGTGCGTTCAGGATTGGCAGCCCGCCACCGCCGACATTCACAAACACATTGTTGTGGAACTCGACGCTCTCGATGCCGGTGAAGGCCCAGATCACAGGGATGCGCGTCCCGGTCACAAAGGTATTGTTCACAAAGCGGTAGCGCCCCCAGGTCTGCCCGGTGCCGTCGCCGCCGATTCGTAGCAGGCTATCGCCATTCGAGTTGCGGCCCTGCCGCTTCACGAACACATTGCCCACCACATCAGCATCACGGCGCGGCGCGTCTTTTGCGCCGCCAGTGCCATCGTCGGGGCCGAGCAATTCCAGCTCATGGTAACGTGAGTCTTCGAGCCAGTTGTAGTAGATTTCATTACGTTGCGCGCGGCTTTTGACCGCATTGCCGCCCTTGGCGCTATGCACATAGCTGAACTGCATGCGAAAGATCGCGCTCGGTTTGTCGGTCGCGATGTAGATCGAGTGCTTCTGCTCGCCATTGCCGCAGTTCCTTACTTCGACACGGTCGAGCGTCAGCGAGCCGGAGTCTTCGTCGGCACCTAGAATGCCATGGTTGGGGCAATCGCGCACCAGGGTATCGCGGATCGTGATAGCGTCGGCGTGATGGTACAGCACTTTGCCATTGCCGCCGTTGCCGGTCGCCTCAAAGCCCTCGAACACATAGTGATCGGCGTTGAATTCCACAGTGGTTGCGCCGCCGCTGGAAAGGATTGGCCGCTGACCACTGGTGTTGCGCACACCGCGAATCGTGATCGGCGCACTGGCGCTTCCCGGCTCGCGAAAGACCACTGCATCGAGATAGGCACTCGTGCCATTGCTCGCGACGAGCACAGTATCGCCTGGTTTGAGTGAATCAGCGACATCTGAAAGCTTTGCATAGGTTTTGCCTGGCCCAACCTCGTAGGTGGTTGCGGCCAGCGCGGTTGGTGGGGCGGCGAACCAAGGCAGTAGCGCAACCAGCGCGAAACCGAGCAGGGGCGGGCGGAGATGCTTCATGGAATGCTCCTTGTTATGGCCACACACGGGGGAATGGCCTGATGGTGGCGCGAGTGTACCAGGAGCAAGCTGCCGACGCATCGGTAAAATAACGTAGCGATCTGAAAAGGAAAGGCGACATGCCATGCTTACAAAACCAACCCTTGCTGGGGCGCGCGTCACGCTACGCCCGCTCGCGGCGAATGACCTCGACGCCTATTGGGCGCTGCTCCAGGACGCCGAAAGCCTGCGCCTGACTGGCACACAGGCCAGCTTCTCGCGCGAGCAGATCGCTGGCTGGCTGGCCAGCGTTGGCGAGCACGACGACCGGATCGATCTGGCGATTGTCTTGCGCGATACTAACGAGCTGATTGG
>JACMIM010000888.1 GCA_014381165.1 Roseiflexaceae bacterium | reverse complement strand
CTTAGCAGTTTTTTGCACTGCAGTGCAAAAAACTGCTAAGAAAAAACAATTCCTTGCCCGCCGCAGGCGAAAAAGACGCTTTAAGCGAAAGTCCTGACTTGTTTTGTTTTTGGTGCTTTGCGCCAAAAAACGAAACAAAAAAGATAGATTCTCCATGCTGCCGCAGGCTGAAGTCGCCAATTGCATAAGCCCTAACCCAATAGCCCAGCGCTTCAGCGCCGGGGCACCAGCACACAACAAGGACAGACGATGACGACCGACGAGACACGCGCTGATCTAGAGCGGCTGGCGAAGAACTACGGAGTTGGCGCGGTGCAGCGGCACATCTTTCTATGCGCCGACCAAAGCGAGGCCAAGTGCTGCGCCATGGAGGATGGGCTGGCCGCGTGGGAGTTCCTCAAGCGGCGGATCAAGCAGCTTCAGCCGGTCATGGCCGAGGCGTCGATCTACCGCTCGAAGGCCAATTGCCTGCGCATCTGCGCCCATGGCCCGATCGCCGTGGTGTATCCCGAAGGCGTGTGGTACCACTCCTGCACCCCCGAGGTGCTAGAGCTGATCATTCAGGAGCATCTGCTGGGCGGGCGCGTGGTCGAGGCGTATGCGTTCGCACGGAGCGGATCGGGTGCGGTAGGGGCGTAGGTAGGGGCGGCGGGTTTGAAACCCGCCGCGACGGTCTGCGACCCTACCGCACCACCACATTATTCGCCGGGCTCCAGCCGCGGTAGCCCTTGGTCTCGACCAGCACCCAAGTGGCGTCGTCGGACTCGACCGGCGGCTCATCGATCAGCACAACCGGGTCGCCCTCGTTCAGCTGGGGCGGCAGGGTTGGGCTGGCGAACGTCGGGTTTTCGTGCAGCCAGCCAGGGCCGCCGCCCAAGTTAGCGATCTGGCCACGCCGGGTGGTTGGCGTGGGTGCGGCTGCTGGCGCGGCGTCGCCGACCACACTGGGCGCGGCGGCAGCCTGTTGCGGGCCGTTGATCTCGGTCAAAATCTGATCGACAAAACGGTAGGTGGCAAAGATACTCGCGCCGATCACGCCCAGCACTACGGCAATGATCGCCAGCCGGGTCAGATTCCAGCCCCAGCGCTCCTGCTCCGGCGCAGCCACCGGCACAGTTCCAACGGCTGGTGCAGGCCGCGCCCGCCGCTCGGCCCGCCGCTCGACCAGCACGGCATCGAGCATGCCTTCGAAACCGCAGAACGACTCGACAAAGCGGCCATGGCGCAGCACATCGCTGATCCGCCAGCGGAAGGGGTTGCCCTGAATAAAGTTGCGCCGCGCCTCCTGCGCCTCGACGATCTGGCGGTGCTGATCATCAGTCAAGGCCAGGTGGCGCTGGGCAAGATCGGCCAGCGTGGCCCAGCTCAACTCGCGGCGGATGATGCGCTGGCGATCCTCGGCGCTGACTGCTGGGTGGTTGCTCAACGCCCCGCGCAGGTGGTCTTCGAGCGCACTCTGAATCGCCAGCAGCGCGACACCAAGCAGGTCGCTGTCACTTTCGGAACGCTCGACCAGGCCGAAGCCACGCCGTAGTTTTTCTTCTACTGTGTTCACGCTGGCGCTCCTGTAGTTTCCTTGACTGTGTTGACGCTGGCGCTCTTGACAAGATGACAAAATGACAAGATGACGGGTACTTGTCATCTTGTCATCTTGTCACCTTGTCGTCTTGTCATCTTGTCACCGAATCACATCCACCCCGCCCATATACCCGCGCAGCACTTCCGGCACCACAATGCTGCCGTCGGCCTGCTGGTAGTTCTCGATAATCGCAATCATGACCCGTGGCAGCGCAAGACCAGAGCCGTTCAGCGTGTGGACGAACTCGGGCTTCGCACCATGCTCCGGGCGGTAGCGGATGTTCGCCCGGCGGGCCTGGTAGTCGCCAAAGTTTGCGCACGAACTGACTTCTAGCCACTCGTCTACTCCCGGTGCCCACAGCTCCAGATCGTACTTCATGACGGCCGTGCCCAGATCGGCAGTGCAGAGTTCCAGCAGCCGATAGGGAATTGCCAGCGCCTTGCAAATCTGCTCGGCGTTGTCGATCAGCGTCAGCAGTTCGGCGTAGCTGTGGGCTGGCTCGACGAACTTGACCATCTCGACCTTGTCGAACTGATACACTCGCTTGATGCCGCGCACATCGCGCCCGCCGCTCATCTGCTCGTTGCGCCAGCAGGGCGTGTAGGCCACATGGTAGATCGGCAACTGGCCCGCATCCAGAATCTCCTCGCGGTACAGGTTCGTCACCGGCACCTCGGCAGTGGGAATCAGCGTCAGGTCGTGGCCCTCGATCCGAAACAAATTCTCGCCAAACTTGGGCAGGTTGCCGGTGCCCACCAGCGCATCGGCCTTGACCACATACGGCGGCAGCACCTCGGTATAGCCGTGTTTGGTGGTGTGTGTGTCCAGCATCCAGCCGACCAGGGCGCGTTGCAGCCGTGCCCCCGCGCCCTTCAGCACAAAGAAGCGGCTACCCGAAATCTTGATGCCGCGCTCGAAGTCGATGATATCAAGCGCCTCGCCCAGCTCCCAATGCGGCTTGGGCGTGAAGTCGAACGCGCGCGGCGTGCCCTCGGTTCGCACCACAATGTTGTCGTGCTCGCTGGTGCCGACTGGGACGCGCTGGTCAGGAAGATTGGGCAGCACCAGCATGAGCGCATCGAACTCGGCATCGGCGGCGGCGGCCTGCCGGTCGAACTCGCCGATCTGGTCGCCCAGCGCGCGCATCTCGGCGATCTTGGCCTCGCGCGCGGCGGCGTCCTTCATCTTACTAATTTCCTTCGAAACCAGGTTGCGGGTAGCCTTGAGCGCCTCGACCTCGCGTAGCAGTTCGCGCCGCCGTTCGTCCAGCCGCAGCACCTGATCGACCAGCGCCGGGTCTTCGCCGCGCCGCGCAAAGCCAGCGCGCACAACATCGGGCTGATCACGAATCAGTTTGATATCGAGCATCGAATGTTCCTTTCAGCTCGCGCCCACTAGACGCGCACAAAGCTCCAGCTTATCATGGTGCCGCTCTCGTAGGGCGCGACGCCATGGAACGGGCGCGGGTCATCGTCGAAGACCATGCCTAGCCACAACCGGTCGCTATCCCACAAGTTCAGCTCCTGCAGCCGGTCGATTGGCACCCAGGCCAGTTCGCCCTCGTGGTTGGTGGTGGCTGGCTCGCCGCTCCAGGTGTCCACCCGAAAGATAAACGCGAACCAGTCTTCGTCGCCCGCGAAGCCAGGCCAGCTGACCGTGCCGCGCAGTGTGAGCCGCTCGGCCTCGATGCCGGCCTCCTCGCGCACCTCGCGGCGCACGCTGGTCAGCACGTCCTCGTTTGGCTCAAGCTTGCCGCCTAGGCCATTGTACTTGCCGAAGTGCAGGTCGTCCGGCCTGGCGTTGCGGTGAATCATCAACACCTGCTGGCCGTCAGGCGACAGAATATAGGCCAGCGTCGCCAGAATCGGCGTGTATTTTGGCACTGTAATCCCCTTTCGTCACCATCGATCGTGCATTCCCCGGCGAAGCATTTGCTGCTGGCGAGCGATCCAAGCCCGTTCAATTGATACTGTACGCAGCAGCAGACTGTGCCAATCTATGGCGGCAAATGCTTCGCCGCTACGGGGGTTGTCCCGTTGATTGACGATCATCTGGTCATCTGTCATCT
>JACMIM010000887.1 GCA_014381165.1 Roseiflexaceae bacterium | reverse complement strand
CGCGCGGCGGTTGCGCAGTATAAACAACTTCGTGCGCTGGTTCGCGACGCCAAAATTATCCACCTGCTGCCGCCGCGCGATACTGCCGATGGCCTTGGCTGGGGCTGGGATGCCATTCAGGCGGTCGCCCCTGATCAGAATCGCGCGTTGGTGATGGTGTATCGCGCGCAGGGTGGCGGAGACACACAGATCATTAGGCCGCGTGGCCTGCGCGCTAGCCAGCGCTACCGCGTGAGCTACGCCGACAGCACTACCTCGAGCGAACACAGCGGCGCGGAGCTTGCGACAAGCGGGCTTACGGTTTCTATCGGTCAGTTGCAGGCCGAGATCATTACGCTGACCGCAGTAGCATGAAGAAAGCTACCACAAGGATGTTGGCAGCATGAGCAATCATTCGAGCGTCGATCTATCAAACGAGCAGTTGAACTTGCAGTTTGATCTCGGGCCTGCCAGCAGCTACGATCGGCTCGCGTTTACGCACGCGCCATCCTGGCTGGCCTCCAAGGCAAGCCCCCTGTTTACGATTGTCGTTGACGGCCAGACGATCACGGCACGTACAGGGGGCGTGGTATTTCGCCAGGCGGCAACAGCCGACAGCGGCGGAACGCGCAGCTTCGAGCTGCACTTCGCCGACCCCAGCCGTGGCCTCGAGATAACGCATCATGTTGTGGTGTATGCTGGCACCGCGCTGTTCGAGACATGGCAGACAGTTCGTAACACCAGCGCGGGGGCGATGCAGATCACGCGCCTCGACTCGATCGCACTTGACCTGGTGCCGGATTCCTACGAATTGCTGTTCTACACCAGCGGCTGGGGCAGTGAATTCGACCTCGTGCGTGTGCCGATCGCCGAGATGGCGCTGCTGGAAACCCGGCACGGGCGCTCGTCCAAGGGCCAGCACCCCTGGTTTGCGCTTGTTCGCCCTGATGGCGGCATTCTTTCGGCCTCGGTCGCATGGTCGGGCAACTGGACGTTCCGCTTTGCGCCAAACGGTGCTGGCGGCACTGCACTGAGCGGCGGGCTGCACGACTGGGAGTTTTCCTACGAACTGGCACCAGGGGCGACGATCGAGAGTCCACCGGTCGCCCTCGTGCTGGGCGAGCAGGGCGACCTCAACACTATTTCCACCCAGTATGCGCGTGTTGGGCGGCGGCACTGGTACCCTGATAACGCACGCGCACGCCAGGTGCCGGTCGAATGGAACCACTGGTGGCCCTACGAAGATCGCTTTATCGACGAGCAGGTGTTCCGCGCAAATGTCGATGTCGCCGCGCGCATGGGCGTTGAGGTGTGTACGCTTGACGCCGGCTGGTTCGGGCCGATCGCCGCCGATTCGCATTGGTACGATTATCGGGGCGATTGGGCCACCGTCAACACTGCGCGCTTTCCCAGTGGCATCCGCGCCCTGGCTGAGTATGTTCACGAGCGCGGCATGGCGTTCGGCATCTGGTGTGAAATCGAGGCGCTTGGTCAGCACGCGCAGCTGGCGGAACAGCACCCTGCGTTCGTTGCAACCCGCAACGGCGAGCGGCTCGGCTACGTCTGCTTTGGCAACCCTGCCACGCAGGAGTGGGCCTTTGCCACGCTCAGCCGCCTGATCAGCGAGCACGGGGCCGACTGGATCAAGCTCGACTTCAATCTCGACCCGCAAGCAGGCTGCGATCGGATTGACCATGGGCACGGGGTGGGCGATGGGCTGTATGCTCACTACCAGGGCTATTACCAGACGCTGGAGCGTTTGCGCGCACGCTATCCCGAGGTGACGCTTGAAAACTGTTCCTCTGGCGGGCTGCGGATCGACCTTGGCATGCTGCGCCACACTATCCCAACCTTTCTGAGCGACCCCGACTGGCCCGCGCATGGTTTGCAGCTGATCTGGGGCGCAAGCACGATGATGGCACCAAACGCTTGGCTGCACTGGGGCTACAGCGAATGGATCAATGGGCACCCGCCGCAGCAGTTCAACCCGCGCGACCCGCAGCTCAAGGCGCACCAGCTCGACTATTATGTGCGCATCGGCATGCTTGGGGCATTCGGGCTTTCGCAGAAGCTGCCCGACCTGCCCGCGTGGGTGGCCGAACGCTACACCGCCCACATCGCGCTCTACCGCGAAACGCTGCGGCGCTTTGTGCGCGAGGCCGATTTCTACCGCTTGACCGACCAGCCGCGCCGCGATGGTGGGTCGCGTTGGGCCGCGTTTCAGTACACGCTGCCGGATGACAGCGAGCATGTCATCGCCGCCTTTCGGTTGCCGGACGGCGAGCCGGCGCGAACGCTGACGCTGTACCGGCTCGACCCCGAGCGTGAGTACACGCTGTTCTGGCTGCAAACCGAGCGCGTCGAGCGGCGGCATGGTGCGGCGCTGATTGCGGATGGCCTGCGAATAGATGATCTGCCTGAACAAGGCTCGGCGCTTGTTCTGCTGCGCTAAAGCGAAAGCGTGCCTGCGATGCCTGTACAACTTTCAACTGAATGGACGTATCGCGGTTTCACGGCAATCATGCTCGAAAACGAGCTGCTGCGCGTGGTGATATTGCCGCAGCTCGGCGCAAAGATTTGGTCGATTATCGACAAGCGCCGCGATGTCGAGCTGCTCTGGCATCACCCACGTGTGGCGGTGCGCGCCGCCCCATTTGGTGCCGCCTACGACGATTGGTTTGTCGGCGGGTGGGACGAGCTGTTCCCAAATGATGCTCCGGTCGAGATCAATGGCGAGCGCTACCCTGACCATGGTGAGTTGTGGTCGCTACCGTGGGATTGGTCGGTGGTCGAGCAGGCTCGTGATGAAGTGACGGTGGCACTACGCCATGCTGGAATCGTAACGGCGACGCAGGTTGAAAAGCGCATCACACTGCGGGCGGGCGAGCCGTTGCTGCATATCGATCTGCACATTCATAATGCTGGCCCGCAGCCCCTGGATTTCCTTTGGAAGTTGCACCCGGCGCTCCATGTGACGCCCAACTCACGGATTGACATGCCGGCTGGCCGTGTGGAAATCGACCCTAGTTTCCGCGCGCGGCTTGGCGCGCTGGAATCGTTCCGCTGGCCGCATGCCCCCCTCGCGAATGGCGCGCAGATTGACATGCGCCGCATCCCGCCGTTCGAAGATCAGGCATGCGATTTGTATTATGCCGTCGAGCTTGAAGATGGCTGGTGCGCGCTGACCGATACGGCTGCGCGGGCCGGCTTTGGGCTGGTGTTCGACAAAGCGGTGTTCAATACAGTCTGGGTGTTTGGTGCCTATGGCGGCTGGCGCGGCCTGTACACAACAATTCTTGAGCCATGCACCGGCTATCCGTACCGGCTCGACGAGGCGATCGCACGCGGTACGGCAAGCCGGCTGGACGCAGGGGCCGAGTTGCGCACCGCACTCACCGCCGTCGTGTATCACGGTGTCGACAGTGTCAATCGGTTGACACACGCTGGGGAGGTCGCATGATCGATCGTGCTGGGCGCGTGGCAGTTGTGACTGGGGCAGCGCGTGG
>JACMIM010000886.1 GCA_014381165.1 Roseiflexaceae bacterium | reverse complement strand
TTACGCAGCTGCACCGCACGCTGATCTACCTGCCGGCCGTGCTGCCCACGCTGGTGGTCGGCCTGGTCTTCAAGTCGATCTTGAATCCCGCGACGGGCGTGCTCAACAGCGGGCTGCGCGCGATTGGGCTTGGGGCGCTCGCGCAGCGCTGGCTCGTCGATGTGCATCTGGCGCTGCCGTCGATTATCGCCGTGGATACCTGGAAGGGCACGGGTTACATCATGGTTATTCTGCTCGCAGGTCTCCAAAGCATCCCCGGCGAGTACTACGAGGCCGCCGCGATTGATGGCGCGAATGCCTGGGCCCGGCTGCGCCATATCACGCTGCCATTGCTCATGCCCGCCATCACCGTCACCACCGTCTTGAATCTGCTCTACGCCATTAAGGTCTTCGATATCGTGTATGTGCTCACGAATGGCGGCCCCGGGTTCGCCACCGAAGTCGTCTTCACCGCCGTGTTCAAGGAATTCTCCAAGGGCCGCTACGGTGTCGGCACGGCCATTTCCACACTCCTCTTCGTGATCATGGTTGTGCTGGGATACTATGTGATCCGTCTGATGACCCGCCAGGAGCAGACCGAAGCATGAAAGCAAAGCCGCTTCAGAATATTGCCGGCAATGCGATTGCCGTGATTGTGAGCCTGGTGATGTGCATCCCGGTCTACCTCGTGATCGTCAACGCGCTGAAAACCCGCGCGCAGGCCAGCTCGATGGGTGTTGGTCTGCCGACCGAGTTGCACTGGGAGAATTTCGCGACCGTGATCGAGCGCGGGAAATTACTGCAGTCGTTCGTCAATAGCATGCTCTATTCCGGTATCTCGACGGCGATTGGCGTGCTTTTAGCCGCGATGGCCGCCTTTGTGCTCGCCCGCAATCGCACGCGCGCGAACTATCTGCTCTACTTCTTTATCATCATGGGCATTGCGATGCCGATCAATTTCTTCACGCTGACCAAAGTGATGCAAGTCACCCAGCTGATCAACACGCGGCCAGGCATGATTGTGTTGTATGCCGCCATGCAAATCCCATTCAGCGTGTTTCTGATCTACGGCTTTATCGGTTCGATACCAAGAGAGCTCGACGAAGCAGCGATCATCGATGGATGCGGGCCGATCCGCCTGTTTTTCTCGGTTATTCTTCCATTGTTAACGCCGGTGATTGTGACGGCGGCGGTGTTGAATATACTTGGCACCTGGAATGAGTTCATCCTGCCCTTATATTACCTGAATAGCAGCGCCAACTGGCCGATGACCCTGGCGGTGTACAATTTCTTTGGCCAGTACCAGAGCGATTGGAGTCTCGTCTCGGCCGATATTCTGCTGACAATCCTGCCGGTTGTGCTCATTTACCTGCTTGGTCAGCGCTTCATTCTTTCTGGCCTAACGTACGGCGCCGTCAAGGGCTAATCTCTGTGAGTCCTTCTCAATGACAGGAGTTACGCGGTTCGCGAATGTGGTGATTCGCAGCGGTACTTTATCTTCCTTTTGTATTTCGTTTTTGCGCTCGCAGAGCGCAAAAACGAAATACAGAATAAATGGGAAGTACCATGCTAAAGGTTACTGCATAACTGAATGACAAGATGCACAAAGAAGGATTTCCCTTGCACCACTTTCATTATTCACGACTGCCCGATAGCGTATTGATCGAGACAGCCGAAGGGCTGATCAAGCTGACACCCTATTCGGCCGAGATCATTCGCGTGCGCTACACGCTGGAACGCACCTTCAGCGCACAGGCAAGCCTGATGATCGTTGCTCAGGCGCCCACGCCGGTCGATTTCACGATCTGTGAAACAGAAGACAGTCTGTCTGTGTCGACGGCGGCGCTGTCGATTCAGATCAATAAGCAGACGGCTGCGTTTACCTATCTGGATTCGTCGGGCGCGATTCTCACCAAAGAGCCGGACAAAGGCGGCAAGACGCTGGCTCCCATCGATGTCGTCACAACAGTGTTCGATCAGGCTGCCGCCGTTCAAGCGGAACAGGGCGCCGACGGGCTGCAGGCCCATGGCGCCGCGGGCACGCAGGTGGTGGATCGCCAGGCCTATCATACAAAGCTTGAGTTCGAGTGGGCGGAAGGCGAGGCGCTGTATGGGCTTGGCTCGCACGAAGAAGGTATGCTGAATCTACGCGGCCAGCATCAGTATTTGTACCAGCAGAACATGAAGGCAGTCGTGCCCATTCTGGTGTCCACCAGGGGCTACGGGATCGTGCTGGACAGCTACTCGCTGATGACGTTTCACGACGATGCCTTCGGCTCGTATCTGTGGACGGATGTCGACGACGAGCTGGATTACTACTTCATCTATGGGCCATCGCTCGATCAGATCGTCGGTTGCATCCGGTCGCTGACGGGCCAGGCGCCCATGCTGCCCAAGTGGGCGTTTGGCTATCTGCAATCGAAGGAGCGCTACAAGACCCAAGACGAGCTGATCGAGATTGTCCGGCAGTACCGCCAGCGCGGCCTGCCGCTCGATTGCATCGTGCTGGACTGGCAATCGTGGGCCGGCGAGCTGTGGGGGCAAAAATCGCTCGATCCAGAGCGGTTTCCCGATCCGGATGGGCTGTTGGACAAGCTCCACGCTCTCCATGCGCGGCTGATGGTCTCGATCTGGCCGATCATGCGTTCGGGGGGCGAGAACTGGCAGGAGATGCGCGCGCATGGCTACCTGCTGGGGAATCAGGCGACCTACGATGCGTTTCGGGAAGAGGCGCGCGCGCTGTACTGGAAGCAGGCCAACGCGGGTTTGTTTGCTCACGGGGTCGATGCATGGTGGTGTGATTGCACCGAACCGTTCGAAGCCGACTGGACCGGGGCGATCCAGCCAGAGCCGGAGGAGCGCATGCGCATCAACACCGAAGAGGCCAAGCGCTACCTCGATCCGGAATATATCAACGCCTATTCGCTGCTGCATTCCAAGGGCATCTATGAAGGTCAGCGCGGCACGACCAGCCGCAAACGAGTGGTGAACCTGACCCGCTCGGCGTACGCCGGCCAGCAGCGCTATGCGACGATTACCTGGTCGGGCGACATCGTGGCCAATTGGGAAACGCTGCGCCACCAGATTCCCGCCGGGCTCAATTTCTGCCTGACCGGCTCGCCGTACTGGACGGTCGATATTGGCGCCTTCTTCGTGCGGCGTCGACCTGACCTATGGTTCTGGAACGGCGATTACGATCGGGGTATCGTCGATCTGGGCTACCGCGAGCTGTATGTACGCTGGTTCCAGTATGCCGCCTTTCTGCCCATGTTCCGTGCTCACGGCACCGATACGCCGCGTGAAGTGTGGCGTTTTGGGGCGCCTGGCGATGTGATCTACGACACGCTCGTGAAGTTCCTGCGGCTGCGGTACCGGCTGATGCCCTACATGTATTCGCTGGCCGGTCTGGTGACGCATGCGAACTATACAATGCTCCGCGCGCTGCCGTTCGACTTCCGACACGACACCAACACCTATGCGATCGCCGACCAGTTTATGTTTGGACCGGCGCTGCTGGTCAACCCGGTGACGCGCCCGATGTATTACGATGTGGGATCGCGGGAGCTTGAGGGCGTCGGCAAGACGCGATCGGTCTACCTACCCACAGGTAGTGA
>JACMIM010000885.1 GCA_014381165.1 Roseiflexaceae bacterium | reverse complement strand
TTCTCCGCATCAGAAAGCTTTATTTACCATCATGATACCACAAATTCGAGTTTCTGATCACGCTCTCACAGGCGCTTACTTGATCGTTTACCACGAAGACGCGAAGGCTGGAAGAATATACTTTCCGGCCTTCGCGTCTTCGTGGTTATTAGTTAAAAATCCCTAGGATACGCCAATATCCCAGGCCGCCGCCAAATCTTTGGCCGAGAAGCGGCGGAAGGCTAGCACGGTGTTGGTGCGTAGCACGCCTGGCACCTGCGAAAGCGCCTCGGGAACGATCTCGGCGAGCTGCTCATAATCATTTAGGCGCACCACCGCGATAATGTCGATATCGCCGGTGACGCTGTAGACCTCGGCCACATGCGGTAAATCCGCGATTGCCTGTGCGACGGCGGCGATCTTATCGGGCGCAGCGTGGATCATCACAAACGCAGTCAGCATTGGGTGCCTCTTTGGGGTTATAACGTTAGAAGTTACAAGGAAATAACTGATAATTGTTTCGTTTTTTGGTGCTTTGCACCAAAAAACAAAACAAAAAAGCTAGATTTCCTATGCTGCCGCAGGCGGGGCGTTTAGCGGCGCATGCTATACTATCATCTTTCTTCTAGCTATCTGGTGCCTATGTACCCACTTTCGCCAGCTCAGATTGGGCGGTTTCTTGTTACCCAGTGGCGGCGCGCCTTTGGCTTGAATCTTTCGCGCCTGGACGACCTGCTGTTCATTGGCGGTGAGTTCCCGTGTGAACGCTGGCCAGCGCTGCACGCGCTGGGTATTCGTGCGGTGCTCAGCCTCCAGGGCGAGCGCGAGGACATCTTCTGCGATCCCTTGCCCGCGCGCACGCTGCGGCTGGAGGTCGAGGATTTCCACGCGCCCTCGCTGGCGCAGCTCGAACAGGCCGTAGCCTTTTTGCGTGAATCGCGCCAGCGCGGCGAGCCGACGCTCATTCACTGCCACGCCGGTGTCGGGCGTGCCCCGCTGACTGCGGCGGCGCTGCTGATCAGCGAGGGCGCGAGCGCGAGCGCGGCTGTGCGCCGGATTCACGACGCGCGCCCAATTATTCGCCTGAACGCCCGCCAGCGTGCGCGCCTGGCCGAATGGGAGCAGCGTGTGCTGCGCGGCGAAATAGGCACCACGCAGTAGATGCTAGCCCTGCTTCCAGGCGAACGCCCAGCCAAGCAGCCGATCGGCAAGCCTGGGGGCCAGCAGGCTCACGGCGGTGTTCAGCCAATCGCCGTATTTCACATAGGCCACACGCGTCCGCTGATGTGTCGCCCGCACGAGCGCCGCCGCCACCTGCTCCGGCGTGGCGGCCTGGCTGTTGAGCTTGCGCCGCTCGTTGCCCTGCCCCAGCCTGCGCGTTGAGAAGCCGGTGCTGGTGGTGCCCGGCCGCAGCAGCGTCACCGCCACGCCAGTATCGGCAAGCTCCACCCGCAGCGACTCGCTCAACCGGTCGAGCGCGGCCTTGGTCGCCGCATAGCCGCCCAGATATGGCAGCGCCCGCAACCCCACCACCGACGAGACGAAGATGACCTGACCGCGCCGCCGCCGGAGAAATGGCAGTGCGGTCTGGGTCAGCGCCAGCGGCCCCAGCAGATTCACTTCTAGCGCCGCCCGTAGATCGCCCGCCGTGAGCGTGGCCACTGGCGCGGCTAGCCCGACCCCGGCGTTGTTCACCAGCACGTCGAGCCTGCCGAACTCGCCGACCGCGCGCTGGACGAGTGCCGCCGTCTGCTGCGGGTCGGTGATGTCGGTCGGCACCGCCAAAACGCGGCCAGGCAGCCCGCGCGCGAGTTCGTTCAGCCTTGCCCGATCGCGCGCTGCCAGCACGAGATGTGCGCCCGCTGCGGCAAAGGCCCGCGCCGCCGCCGCGCCTATGCCGGAGGATGCTCCGGTGATCAATACTACTTTTTGTGTGAGGTGCATGGCGCGATTATAGGCGACAAGGGGGCAAGGGGACAAGGGGGCAAGGGGACAAGGGGACAAGATGACAAGATGACAAGATGACAAGATGACTGGTGGTACATGCTGTCCCGCGCGCCGTCTATTGACAACCATCTAGAAACAGATACCATACGGTTAATCTCCGCCCACGGAGAAGCCGTCGCATCGTCAAGGAGGACATTATGCGAACGTATGGCTCGGAACGTATTCACAATGTTGGGATGTTCGGCCATGGCGGCTGCGGCAAGACCACGCTCTTCGAAGCGCTGCTGCTCACCGCCAAGGCCATCCCCGCCCTGGGCGCGTCGAGGATGGCACGACCGTGAGCGACTACGACCCCGACGAGCAGAAGCGCCACCAGTCGATCAACCTTGCGCTGGCCACGAGGCATACAAGATGGCGGCGCAGAAGGCAGGCACCGTGATTCTTGAGCCGATCTACCAGCTTGCGATCAGTGTGCCCGCAGCCTACTCAGGCGATATCATCGCGCGGCGCGGGCGGGTGCTTGGCATGCTGCCCAGCGATGGCCACGCGCTGATCACGGCGCAGGTGCCATACGCCGAAATCCTGCGCTACGCGACCGACTTGCGCTCGATGACGCAGGGGCGCGGCCACTTTCACATGGCCTTCGACCACTACGAGGATATGCCAGCGCAGCTTGCCGCACAGCTCGCAGAGCGGCAGCGCAGCGAGTACGCCAGCCATTAAGCGCCCTCACCCCCTGCCGCTCTCCCGACCCTCACCCCAGCCCTCTCACACCGGGAGAGGGCTGGGGTGAGGGTGCTAGCCAGAAAGCGGCAGCGCGAGCGTAAAGGTGCTGCCTACGCCGAGCGTACTCTCGGCCCAGAGCCGCCCGCCGTGCGCTTCCACAATCAGCCGACTACTGTATAAACCGAGGCCATTGCCCTCAACCTGTTCAACCGTTTTGACGCGATAGTGCTTTTCAAATAGGTGCGGCAGATGCTCGGGCGCGATGCCAACTCCCTGATCCGAAATAGCAAAGATCGCTTCTGCGCCCTGCTGGTACACCCGCACCGCGATCGGGGCACCGCGCGCTGAGAACTTCAGCGCATTTGTCAGGAGATTGACAATGACTCGTTTGATCTGCGCTTCTTTGGCGCTTACAGGCAGCGCGGCGACCGCGTGCAGTGTAATTTGTGCGCGCGCGTCGGGGGCAATGGTTTGATCGAGCATCTGCTGCGCCACTGCCACAAGATCGATTACTGACGCTTGCTGCATTTCTGTATCTGCGCCGACCCGACTGCGGTCGAGTAATTCCTCGATCATCGCATTCATGCGCAGGCTGCTGGCGATCACAATCCGCGCGCTGTCCGCATCGCGATCCAGTCCCTGCTGGGTCAGCCGCCGTAGAAGTATCTCGGCGCGGCCCAGAATCGCTGTCAGCGGCGCGCGCAGATCGTGCGAGATCAGCGCCAGATATTCTTCGCGCATGCGTTGTAATCGGCGCACTTCGCTCATGTCGCGGAAGGTGATCACGGCACCGGCGATACCATCGCTGGTGGTAAAGGGCGAAGCAGAATAGGCGGTTGAAAAGAGTGTGCCGTTGCGATGCACAAACAGGGCATTCTCATCGCGCTGGGCTGTGCCGAAGCGCGGCACAGCCTGGGCTGGAACAGGCAGCATGGGAAACACCACACTGATATTCCGTCCGCGCAATTCATCGTCGCTCCAGCCCAGCATGCGCTCGGCAGCAGGATTGACAAAGGTGCATCGGTCGGCGGTATCTAGCACATACAGGCCTTCGCCAAGGCTGGTGGTGATAGCCGTGCTAAACGCGAGTTGGCGACGCAGGTATTCTGCCGATGTTCGCTCGCGCAAGCTGGAAATCAGCAACTGTTCATTCACCGCCTGGATGTCGTGCAACTGCTCGGCGGCATCGGGCATTGCTGGCGAAAGCGCTTGGTTGGTTGTGTGGCTCGGCTGTGATGTATCTCGGTGTGCTGCCATCTGTACCTCCCAGTATATCCGGTCATTCAGCGCCGCTTGTTGCGCGCTCGCGTTTATCGGCGCTGTACGATCGGTTGGTAGCGCAGATTCGTGTCCCCTGGCAGCGCAGCCGCATAGCCCAGGCTAGTCAAGCGATCGAGCGCCGCCGCTACATGGGCCTGCTCGGCGATGCCCGTGCGCTGGAGCAGTTCAGGCACCGATGCCTGCTGCTGTTCGATCAATGCGCGCAGCACAATCACTTCGCTGTCGGTTAGCCCTGGGTGAAGCGGCAACATAACTCCCGTAGGCAAGCTGGCCGCGTCCGCGTTGCCGCTGCGATACTCCTGGAGCGATTCGCGTATGATCAGCCCCTGGTCGGTGATATCGTACATATGCACATTGGCATTATGGGCGCTGTTGCGCATCTTGACCACAACCATGCTTTTGCGCAGCTGGCCCGCGATTTCGATGTAGCGCAGCAGAATGATATCGTCGGTCAGAAAGGAAATCACATACGGGCTGAAGCGTAGGTCGACCGTGTTTTGCGTGATCTCCATGGTCATCAGCACGATAATGCCGGTTCCAGTGAGCGAGCCGACCAGCCGGTACAGCGATTCGCGGAAATCCGTGCGGAAGGTCGGGGCGAGCGCCATCTCGAAGCCAGAAATCGAGTCGATCACCACCCGTTTCGCGCCGATTTGCTGCACCGCCTCGCGAATCGCCGTCAGGGTTTCATCTGGCGAAAGGTCGAGTGGCCGGATGTAGATCATTTTCACGCTGCCCTGGCGCTCCAGTGCCGCCAAGTCGACGCCCAGGCTGTGGGCACGCCGCATGTATTCCTGGGGATGCTCCTCAAAAACCGCAATCACGCCGGGTTCGCCCTGGGCGACACCAGCGGCAACGAACTGCGCCGCCAACACCGATTTGCCCGCGCCAGAAGGGCCGCTGACCAACACTGCGTCGCCGTAGGGAATGCCCCCGCCGACCAACGCATCCAGGCCGGCCACGCCGGTGGCACCACGGCCGCTCGGGCGCAGTCGCTCGCCCTCGGCGGTCACGATGCTCATGCGTGGGTAGACCTGAATGCCAGCCTGGTTCATGCGAAAGGTGTGCAGGCCAGGCATCACGGCCTGCCCACGCGACTTGACCACCTGGAGCTTGCGCACCACCGAGTTGCGGTCGGCCTGCTGCGACAGCTGGAAAACGCCGTCGGCGATTGTGAGAACCGGGTTGGTGTGCAACTCGCGGTCGTAGTATTCGCCAATCAGAAAGGTGGTGGCCTGCCAACTGGTCAGATACGCCGCTAGGCGTTGCGTGAAACTGCGCAGGTCGGGCTGCTCGGTTTCGCCAACGCTCATCGCACGCGCAATCGCCTGGAATGAATCTACAATCACGATGCCAGGCCCAAAGGCCTTGACCTGTTCGAGAATGCGCGCTAACACCGCGCTCAGATCTTGTTCGAGTAACAGCCCGCTGAGGTCGATAAAGCGCACGCTGGTGCCCACTTTGGCAAGGTCGAAGAACGACAGTTGTTGCTGGTAGCGCAGCATTTTGATTGGCGGCTCGCCCATCACCGTGAAATACAGCGCGGGCCGCACAGGGGAGGCGTTGGCAAACATGATCTGGTGGGCAAGTGTGGTTTTGCCGGCACCGGGCGTGCCGCTGATCAGGTTGAATGAGAATTCGGGTAGGCCGCCGCCAAGCACCACATCGAAGCCGGGAACGCCGGTTGGCAATAACGGGATAGCAACGCGTTGCGTGGTACTCATTGCTGTGCCTCCTGGCGAGAATCGGTAGCGCGGGGTGCCAGCAGTGCAAGCCAGTGTTGCTGCAACAAACGCAAGCCGAGGCCGGCCCCGATAAAGGTGAAAAGCAAGGCTAGAAACTGCGTGAAGATCGCCAGTACGATGGCCTGTGCTTCAGCTGCGTCGCGCCCTCGCAGCATCAGGTCGAGCTGATGCGCCGATGGCGTGGCGGGAATCACATCATGGTGCTCCCACGGAAATGTACGCCGCACGAGATGCAGCGTGCGATCCCACAAGGCATCGAAGCCTTGAAATCCAAGAAACGTTGCCAGGTGAGCGCGCAGCTGCTCGTAGGTGTCAACTGCTACCATGGATAGCTCCTCAAGATCGTGGGGTGCCCCACCTGCGGATGTCAGCAGCCAGCGTGCCAACTCTTCAGGCTTGGGATTTGGAGGCGTCTCGTACATACACTCTTCCCCACGCTTGACATGACACTCCAACCCTAAACATAGCGCGAAGGAATCCTGCCCGATCAAGGGTTTCGCATCTGCTTAGGTTAGCATGAATAGAAGCGGCGCAATACTGCGGCTCATATTGGTGTACGGCAGAGTGAGACTATTATACGCGACATACTCCACAATTGATACACTTGCTGCTAGCCGGCGCGGCTGAAGCCGCTCGCTGGGGTTACGAAGCCCGCCTGCGCGGGCTGAAGATTGTACTTTCTGGCAGCCGGCGCGGCTGAAGCCGCTCGCTGGGGTTACGAAGCCCGCCTGCGCGGGCTGAAGATTGTTTCTACCTACTTCGGCGGG
>JACMIM010000884.1 GCA_014381165.1 Roseiflexaceae bacterium | reverse complement strand
TTGTCCTTGATCAGGTAGTTTTTGCTGATGTTCGTGACGCCGATCACTGGTGTGAAGGTGCCGGGGCCGCGCTTGAACGTGCGGATACCACCAAAGCCTGCGGCTTCTGTCATGTTGTACATGGGGTAAAAGTTCGCGAGCAGCGCGCCATTGGGCGTAAATGCGCCGCCGTAAACGTGGGTGGCTGCCTCGTCGCGGAATGTTCCCGCCCACAACTCCAGGCCGGTGCCGTCGGGATTGATGGCGGTTGGCTGCCATGCGTTGCGGAACATCGTTGGGCCGCCGACTGGGTTGTTGCGGTTGGCTGTCACGCCATCCTTCTGCGTATAGCCGTTCCCATCCGTAATCGTTGCCATATCGTTGACCGGGAAGCGGTGGTTGCGCCACCAGCGGGCGTAGACGATCTTGCCGGTTATGGGGTCGATCAGCGGGCGATCCGCGCCATTGCGCTCGGCGGTAATACGGTGTAGGGCGCTGCCGTCGGCGTTGATCACGTGGAGGTTCGAGGCGCGCACGCCGCTGTAGTGCGCGTACGATGACCAGCGCGTCGAGCTGAACACGATCCGTCCATCGGGTAGCCACGTCGGGTCGGTGTCGTCGTAGCCGCTCAGGCCGCTGGCCGCCGCGCCGAATTGCGCTAGATCGAGCTGCTGGTCGTTGAACGTAAGCTGCTTGAGCCCGCTGCCGTCCACGTTGATACGGTAGATCCGCCACGCGCCAGTGTTCCTGGCCGGCGCGGGGTCGTAGGCGCCGTTCGGCAGGCCCGCAAACACGATGCTGGTTCCACTGTAGGATACGGCGGGCGCATTCACGTCGATCAGATTGAGCGATGCAGCGGTTGGGCGCGCGCCATCAACCAGTGTCCGCATCGTGCCGTTCGCCTCGCGGATGATGAGCTGGCCGGGCGCGGCGGGCCGAAAGCGGCTGTGCGCGCCGACGCCTGGCGTATCCTTCACGCCAGCGGCGTAGATGCTGCCATTGCTCGGGATCTGACGCGAAACAAACACAATTGGGGCAGCCATCGCAGGTGAGCCAGGTTGGGCGAGCAGCGGCAAATAGATTGTCTTGCGCGCATCCTCAGCGCCATAGGAGTCCAGCGCGCCAAGGAGACCACAGGCCAGAACCAGTGCAAGCAACAGGGTTGATCTGTTCAAACGAGGCAGCCTGACGCGATCCATATGGCCCCCTATACTGTTATGGTGCTGCGACTGGACCACACAAAAGCCGGCCATCCGGCACTGCGTTTGGCCTGAATATAACAAAGTTTTGACCTTTGTGGATGACAGAATGATTAAAATTGTTTTTAACTATTGCGAGCGCGGCAGGGAGGGGTAATCGACGACTAATAGTCTAAAATCGTCAATCTAAAATTGCGAGCAGATGGGGAATAAAGACCACACAGCCAACCACCACGGCGGAGATAGCGCAGAGCAGCACGGTGCCCGCTGCCACATCTTTGGCCACCTTGGCGAGCGGGTGATAGCCTGGAGCAGCGATGTCGACGGCGGCCTCGATGGCGGTGTTCACGCCCTCGGCGGCCAGCACCAGCGCGATCGTGAGGATCAGCGCCAGCCATTCCCAGCGCTCAAGCCCTAAAAATGCGCCAAGCGCAAGCGCGCAGGCGGCGATCAGCAGGTGTATCTGTGCGTTACGCTGTGTGCGGAACAGGTACCACAGGCCAGCGAAGGCGTAGCGGAAGGCCACGAAGAAGCGCAGTGTGCTGCGGTCAATTGCTCGCTGGCTGCGCACTGGCCGCTCGTCCATCGTCTGTGGCCCGTTGTCCGTTGTCCGTTGTCGGCTGGCGATTATACCAGACGCTAGAGGCGCACTCCTACCTGATCCCCGCACAGGCACAGAGGCCGCAGAGTCGGACAAATAAGCGTTACGCTGCGTGCTCTGCACCTCTGCGGTTACTATCAGCCCTGCGGCGGAGCGAAACTCTAACGTTTTGGTGATTTACTTCACAAGGTACATGGTGTATACTACAACCAGGGTTTCGTGCCGTCCTTCACAAAGTTGCAAGGGCGGCGCCAACGCAATGAAGCACCCGAGGCTCTTGTGGCTATGTTTATAGCTATATTGTGAATATTTTCACAGGAATACGACAATGAACACGAACGACACCCCCTTCAACCAGCCCGCGCCGCGAGCACCCACGATTGCGGATCGCGCTGCCGAGGACATGCCTGTAGCGACGCCGGACACCGAGTACGTGGTGCTGGCGCCGAGCGCGCAGCGCCGCCCGCGCGCGGTGGTGGTGGG
>JACMIM010000883.1 GCA_014381165.1 Roseiflexaceae bacterium | reverse complement strand
TTTGGCGGCGCGCTCCATGGCCCCGACGCAACGACCGTCGTCCGGGTGAACGATGGCGACCCAATCATGACCGATGGGCCGTACGTTGAGGCGAAGGAGCACATCGCCGGGTTCTACATCATCAACGCGGACGATCTGGATGCGGCATTGGCTTGGGCGCGCAAGGTTGCGGACGCGATCAACCACCCGATTGAAGTGCGCCCCTTTCGCGCAACTGGGCGCGTACAGCCGTGACCTCCACGCTCGCCGTGCAATCGGACATTGAGCGCGTGTTCCGCGACGTGTACGGCCAGGCGGTGGCAACGCTGGTGCGCGTCTTCGGCGACATCACCCTCGCCGAAGACGCCGTCCAGGACGCGTTCGCCGTGGCCAGCGATCGCTGGTGCAGCGCTGGCGTTCCGCCTAACCCGGCAGGATGGATCGTGACGACCGCACGCAACCGTGCGATCGATGCGCTGCGTCGCGCGGCGCGCGGCCGCACGCTCCATGAGCAACTCACCGTCGCTGCAAGCATACTGGGCGACGCTGGCGATGAATGGGAAGAGAGCGGGCCAGTGCAGGACGACCAACTGCGGCTCATCTTCACCTGCTGCCATCCGGCGCTGCGGATGGAGCACCAGGTGGCGCTGACCTTACGGCTGCTGGGCGGTCTCAGTGTAGATGCGGTGGCCCGCGCGTTCCTCGTGAGCGAGGCAGCGATGATGAAGCGCCTTGTGCGGGCCAAATACAAAATCAAAGCGGCGCGCATCCCCTATCGCGTGCCGGCGGCAGCCGACCTGCCTGGGCGACTTCGCGCGGTGCTGTCGGTGCTGTACCTGATCTACAATACCGGCGTCGATGATATGGAACGGCCTTTGTTGAGGAGCGAGGCCATTCGCCTGGCGCGTGGGCTGGTCGCGCTGATGCCCGACGAGCCCGAGGCAGCCGGGCTGCTCGCACTGATGCTACTGAATGAGGCGCGAATGCCGGCGCGCAGAGCGGGAGGCGCGCTTGTGCTCTTGCGCGATCAGGATCGGAGTGCGTGGAACCGCACGTTGATTCAGGAAGGTCATGCCATCGTACGCGACTGCATTCGTCGTAACCAGCCGGGCTCCTTCCAACTTCAGGCCGCAATCCAAGCAGTACACTGCCACGCCGCCGCATTCGAAACAACTGATTGGCCGCAGATTGTCGCGCTGTACGATCACCTGTTTTCGATCTTGCCGACACCCGTGGTGGCACTCAATCGGGCGATCGCCATCGGCGAGACGGAGGGAGCCGGCGCAGCACTCGCGGCGCTCGACGCAATCGCGCCCAACCTCGATAGCTATCATCTGCTGCACGCAACCCGCGGCACACTGTTACGTCGGCTCGGCGATGGCGACTCAGCGAAGGCCGCCTTTGAACGTGCGGCCGAGCTCGCCACGGCGGAAGCAGACCAGCGGTTTCTGGCGCAACAGATCGACGCGTTGGGCGCGGATCCGCAGTCAAGCAGCATCGATGCGACGAGCGGATCTCCTGTTGCCGCTCCTGCCGATTCTCGGCGTGGAGGTTGATCGACCACAGTCCAGGTTGCCAATTCCTGACCGACGAGCCCGCATTCGGCACCGCAGAAGACAGCGTAACCCTCAAAGCCAACCATGCCCTGCACGCCGATGGGATCGGATTCCTTCGGGACGCGCGCCGTTCAGCAGCCGGAATACGAAAACACGATGGCCAATAGCTTGGAGCGCCTACGAGCGCACCAACATCCGTCGCACATGTGTCCTGCGCGACCGCTCGCGAGACAGTGTTGGATACCAGAGACAGACCGGGGGTGTGCGTTGCTTCTTTATGCGGCCTTGCCCAACGGCGCAAGCAACCCAACGAGGAGTGACAGCGGCCCCGCGGTCAAGTGAAAGACATTCTCTGGGAGATCCAATTCCAAATTCAGGGGATGATGGGCCAGCAGGCCCCAGATCCCGAGCAGTGTGTAGAACACACCAAACATCACTGCGAGGCGGATCAACGGCTCACGGGTTCGGCTGATTGCGAGCACGGCCAGACCAGCCACACCCCACAGGATATGAATCCAAGCGTGCCAAAAATCAATCCCGAACGCGCCACGCACAAGCAGGGGCATTTGTGCTGGCACGCTCGGCACGATTCGGAAGATTGCTGATCCAATGCCCTGTACCAGGAGCCCACCCATCAGAATCCAAAGGAAGATGGGCACTACCGCTGCAATCCGCTTCATCATCCACGCCGTCCTTCCGTCGTCGCACCCGGCTGGCGCAGCACGGCCACGCTCAACCCGAACACGCCAGTGATGCAGATCCCATACCAGATCCAGGTTGCTAACCCGCCGCCAAACCGATCGGCATGCCAGCGTGATACACCGATGATCAGCAGCAACATACCTAAGTTCGCGAGCACATAGATGCGCACGCCGCTCCAACGTGGTTCACGCGCGGCGAACCATCCGCCAAGCGCACAGGTGAGCAAGAAGACGCTGTAAACCTGCCCCAGAATCGGCGGCAGCGTCCATGGCCACAAGCGACTTGCCCAAGTTGGTAGCACTAGCAAGAACACCCCGCAAACGCCAAGGACACCGGCGTAACTCAAAAACAACGGAGCGAACGGGTTGAACCCAGCCGGCGACGGGTCGCGGCCACGCCAGCGCCACAGTAATAGCCCAGTTACAAGTGGATCAATGGTATAGAAAATGACCCAGCGATAGGGGAATGTGGTCGGTGTAAACTCGCCAATGTGCGGCAGCGTAATCAGCAGCAGAACGCCAGTTACGCAGCCAATCTGGATCAACGCGATACGCATCTCGGCGTAGTGGCTGGCGAACAGGCACAAGAGCGCGGTAATCGCGCCCATAAGATAGAGTGCGGCGATGAAGCGCGCGTTGAGCGGGCTAGCCGGCCACGGAAGTACCACCGTGATCCAAGCGGGCTGGACGACAGCACAGCCTACCAGGAGTGCCTGGGCGAGCACAAAGAGAAAGTACAGCCGCAGCCAAACGAGGCGGGTCATCACTACCCCCTACGAAGACCGCTCT
>JACMIM010000882.1 GCA_014381165.1 Roseiflexaceae bacterium | reverse complement strand
CCATTCAGGCCCAGAATCGTCGGCGCGGAGTTGCGGTGGCTGGCCGGCAGCGAGCGATAGCCAAGCGCCTTGTCGATCAGCGACTGCTGTGCGAGATCGCCTTGGCCGGCGGGAAGCGTGTAGGCCAGCAGCCGCCCAAGGTGCGCCGGAATCGCATCGCTGCCCCAGGTTGGGAATGATACGCCGGCCAGCCAGCGGCCCAATTGCGCGCTCCACGCCCACGCTGGCCCTGGCGCTGGCCCGGGCGAACCATCCGGCAGACCGGGACGCCACACGCCAGTCACGCCAATCCCAGCCAAGTTGCGACGCGGCGGCTGCGACCACCACGAGGTCAGGCTGCCGGTCTCATGCGCCATCTGAGCGATTGCCAGAAACCAATCCAGCCCGACCTGCTCACCAATTAACTGGTAGGTGTTGACGATCCGCACGATATCGTTGTCGTAGATTGCGCGCGCCGACAGCCAGCTGATCGCCTGCTCAGCGCTGCCCGAGGCCGGCCCCAGCAGCGGTGCGCCTATCAGCGGTGGCGCGCTGGTCTGCACCAGTGGCAGATAAATCTGCTGATCGGCCTGGGAGGCCGCCGGAGCAAATGGCACCGCCGTCGGCGCTTCACTCGACAGCACGAGTGGTAACAGCTGCGGAAGTACGCGCGGTTGCTCGGACACGGCGATTGTCGGCACTGGCCTAGGCGTTGGCACTGGCGCTGGCGCCTCCGGCGGATCAGCCTTGCTCAGCGCGGCCCGGGCGGCCGAGATCAGCAGCGCGGCGAAGGAAAGTTGAAGAAAATGTCGGCGTGAGCGCATAGATTAGAAATTAGAGATGAGAGATTGGAGATGAGAGATTGAGTTCTTATCCCCAATCTCCAACCTCTCATCTCTCAATCCCCAGGTTAGCGCGGCGCCATTCGAATCGCGCCATCGAGGCGAATCGTCTCACCATTCAGCATGGTATTTTCGATGATCTGCTGCACCAGGGCGGCGTACTCATCCGGGCGGCCCAGGCGCGGCGGGAAGGGCACCTGCTGGCCGAGTGAGATACGCGCCGGCTCAGGTAGGCCGGCCAGCATCGGCGTATCGAAGATGCCGGGCGCGATGCTGACGACGCGAATGCCGTAGCGTGCCAGCTCGCGCGCAATCGGCAGGGTCATGCCGGCCACACCGGCCTTGGATGCGCTGTAGGCCGCCTGGCCGATCTGGCCATCGAAGGCCGCGACTGAGGCGGTGGTGACGATCACGCCACGCTCGCCCTCGGCATTCGGCGCGTTCTTCGCCATCTGCTCGGCCGCTAGCCGAATAGCATTGAAGGTGCCCACCAGATTAATCTGTACCACGCGCGCGAAGCGCTGAAGATCAAGCGGGCCATTCTTTCCCAGCACTTGGGGAACATATCCCATTCGAGCTAACCTGCCAGCAACCCTTAGTGCGACCTCGACGCTATGCACCTCGCAAATGATCGCGGGGTGATGCTGTGTCAACACCTCTTCCGCGCCCGCCAATGCCGCCGCCTCTGCTCCCTCAATATCTATCTTCAATATATCAGGAAAGGGTAGATGTAGTTCCGCAACTACACCATCCAATCTTCGCACAGGCACTTCCGTAGCCTCGACACTGGCAAGCAGCCCCGCCTCCACTCCCGGCGGCAACTCCACCTCACCAAATTCCTGCAAATATGCCGCGCTAGCCGCT
>JACMIM010000101.1 GCA_014381165.1 Roseiflexaceae bacterium | reverse complement strand
TGCGTGACGAGACCATATTCACCCGGATGTGCAAGCATGTGGCTGACCGATTGCACCCGCTCAGCAGGTGTGCTAGGATGCGATTGACCCATTGGGTGCTCCCTGATGTGGATGATGGATGCGGCACATCAACCATACACATCAGGGACATTTTGTGCAAGTCGCGCGGCCAAACTGTAAAGCCAGATCGGCCGTGTTTGAAACATGCCTTAACGTTTAACGTTTAACTTTCAGCAGCGCGATATCCGCCTCGACCATCATCTGCACCAGATCCTCGAACGATGTCTTCGGCTGCCAGCCAAGCACTTCGCGTGCGTTGCTCGAGTCGCCCACTAGCAGATCAACTTCGGCTGGCCGCATAAAGCGCTCGTCGAGCACCACGTAGTCGCGATAGTCTAGCCCAACATGGCCGAACGCCAGCTCGCAGAAACGCCGCACCGATTGCGTTTGCCCGGTCGCCACGACAAAATCTCCCGGCTGATCTTGCTGAAGCATCAGCCACATCGCCTTGACATAATCGCCTGCGAACCCCCAATCGCGCTGCGAATCTAGGTTCCCCAACCGTAGCTCCTTATCCAGCCCCAGCTTGATCCGCGCGGCACTATTGGTGATCTTGCGGGTCACGAACTCCAAGCCGCGGCGTGGCGATTCGTGGTTGAAAAGAATGCCGCTATTGGCATGCATCCCGTAGCTCTCACGATAGTTGACCGTGATCCAGTGGCCGTACACCTTGGCGACGCCATATGGGCTGCGCGGGTAGAATGGGGTCGACTCGCGTTGCGGCACCTCGACAACTTTGCCGAACATTTCCGATGAGCTGGCCTGGTAGAAGCGAATATCAGGGTCGACGATCCGAATCGCGTCGAGCACGCGTGTTACGCCGAGCGCGGTCGTCTCACCAGTGAACACCGGCTGCGCCCAGGAAGTTTGAACGAAAGATTGCGCGGCCAGATTGTAGACCTCGGTCGGCCGATTTTCGCGCAGCATATTGATCATCGAGACCTCATCAAGCAGGTCGCCGCTGATCAAGGTGATCTTCTCCTGGATGTGGCGGATGCGCTCGAAATTGACCGTGCTGGAGCGGCGGATCATGCCGATCACATCGTAGCCCTGCGCCAGCAAAAACTCGGCCAGATAGCTGCCATCCTGTCCAGTAATGCCGGTGATCAGCGCGCGTTTTGGTTGAGCCATAGAGCGTTATGTTCCTTTTACTTTTGTCGGCTATGTTTCGCCGTGCGCCTGCCGCAATGATGCGCTTCGACCGGCTCACTGTATCAGAAGCACGGCGGACTGTCTGCTAAGTGAGTTAGCCGCGTATCATTGTCGCGCCTGATACAATCGGCCTATGATACCACAACACCCCGACGAAACACTCGGCCAGCGCATTGCCAGGCTGCGTGCGCGCCGCAGCTGGACACAAGAGCGGCTAGCCGAGCAACTGGCAGCCTCGCGCGTGGCAGTCTCGCACTTCGAAATGGGACTGGCGTTGCCAAGCGAGCGAACAATCGTGTTGCTGGCCGGCTTGTTCAAGCTTGAGCCGCATGAGCTGATCGCCGGAACCGGCTATCCGATCGCCAAGGCCGAGCGGCTGCCATCGGTCGCGTGCCGCTACACCGAGGTCGAATTCCAGCTTGCGCTGCTGCAACGCGATCTGGAGTGGGCTGGCCGTCTGGATCTGGCGGTGCGGAAGGACATCGCCGAAGCATGGCGCGTGAAGCTTGCGGCGCTGGCCGAGGAAGCGTATGACGCGGGCGAGCGCATGCTGCTGGAAAAGGCACACGAGCAACTTCAGTTAACATTCAAGCTATAAACAAGCGCCTGTAGGAATAAGGAGGATGATCGCGGCGCATTACAGGCGCTGCATCTGATCGACCGGCATAAACCAACCTTGGCCGGCTGGATCGGGCAGGCGCAGCAGTTCTATGCCGTCGCGCTGGCATGCTGGAGGATGGTGCACAGCAGAGCCGCTCTATGTTCCCACACCCCTATTCGAAATCCGCCGGCAATTCCAGCTCTTCCCCGCCAACCCCCACCAGGTAGTGAAAATTGCCAGCCCCGACTGTACGCGTAAGATGATCGACGATCCGGCGCGGGTCGTCGTATGGGCCAGCCACAAAGAATGGCTTGCCCTCCGGCCCACCGGTCGGCACCGGCGTGGCGCAGGCGTCCGCGTCGGCACCGCTCAGCAGGTGCTGGGCCTGGGCAAAGATTGGGTCGGGCTTGAAGCCGAGGTTGGCCGCATATCCCAGCCCGGTCACAATGATCTTGGCCACTAGGTTGAATTCGGCTGGTGCCATCGGCTGAATCTTCAGCGCATGTGCGCGCAGGCCGGCGTGATACTCGGCCGGGCCGGCAAATAGCTTCACTTGCGCGCTCTTGACGCCCAGGCAGGCCAGATCGACCAGCAACAGGCCGGCGGCGACCTTGTTTGACATCAGCGAAC
>JACMIM010000881.1 GCA_014381165.1 Roseiflexaceae bacterium | reverse complement strand
TTTGGCGTATCAGACGCCGGATTCATCCGGTGGCCGTGGTGGTGGTGCAAGACTTTACGTCGCCCCCCATTGTACCCGATGCGGATGCGTGGGCGTCGGCAAAGCGCTATGCTATACTTGCCCTGCACCTTTTCTATTTTTTGTGGTGGGCGCGGCTGCGTTTAATTCGAGCCTCCGAGCTTTGAATTTGGTATCTGCGCGCGCAGTGGAGGCAGGTGATGAGTAATCCACGCGTGATCGAGCATCTACGCAAGGCCGAGATTTTTGGTGGGTTAACCGACGAGGAATTAGTACAGATCGCGGCGGTTTGCCGGGCCATCAAAGCGCCAGCGGACACGACGATCTTCAACGAGGGCGACGAGGGCGACGAACTGTTCGTGCTGCTCGACGGCAGCGTGCGCGTGCAGATCAAGACGCGCACGCCTGAGGGTAGCTTTGCCACTTCGACCATCAATTCGCTCTACACCGGGCAGTGTTTTGGCGAGCTTGTGCTGCTGAACAATGCACATCGTTCAGCAACCATTATCGCCGCCGAGCCATCCACCTTGCTTGTGATGCGCGAGCGCGATTTCCGCCGCGTGTTCGAATCGTCGCCGCGTATTGGCTACCTGGTCATGCGCAACCTGGCCCAGGATTTGGCCTTTAAGCTGCGCTCCTCGAATCTTCTGTTACGTGGCAACATTCGCTGGCAGCACGGCGAGCTAGGCAGGGTGTGATCCGACAAGATAATCGTTTTGGTCGTCTTGTCATCTTGTTATATCGTCATTACGCTGGCTCCGCGATCGTGATCAGCCGGTGGCTCATGTCCAGCACCTCATTGCCACGAATAACCTTGTCGCCCGTGCATGAAACCAGTGTCAGCCGCTCCTGGCCTACTGGTAAAATGTACTTGACCTCGCTTGGCTTCACGCGAAGTTGCTTTGTGACGATATAGCGGTGCTCAACGCCGTCATCGGTGAACAGGCTAATCACAGCACCCAACTTGAGTTCCTTGACACGCGCAAACGGTGCAGGAACTTTGGGTGTCTCGCGGAAGCGCAGGACATGCCCCCACATCACAATATTTTCGCCCTGGCCCGGTTTGGCGCTCAGGTTATACCAACCAACATCGTGCTTTGGCACGATCGGCACGCGCTTTTTATCAAGACCGACCGAAATCATGCCGCGATCCATGCCAATATCTTCGATCACAATCCGGGCGGGATTACTTGCTGTTATAGGTGTTGTGGTCGCCTGCGCTGGCAACGCTCCCCCCAAACTGAGCAGTAGCGTCGCAAGCAGCAGAAAAAAGTGGCGCACGGCAGTATCCTCTGGCTATAATGGATTCACAGGTTCGATCAAAAAACCCCATTAGCCCGGCGCTTCAGCGCCGGGTTAGCTTCAGCGCCGGGTCGTTGTTCTGCGCAGCCAATCCATGCCCTCCTCGGCGGTCGCAAATGCGCCGTCGAGTTGCGCCTGATACGCATCGCGCAGCACCAAACCAAGCGTTGGTCCTTGCTGGTAGCCTGCTGCAAGCAGGTCGCGTCCTGACAAGATTGGTTTTGGTGGGCCATCGAGCAGATCAAGTGCGCGAGCGTGTGTGACAAAATCGCGTGCCGGAGCGCGCGGCGGGTGGGGTGGTCGCCCGCTGTGATCGGCTTCGACCAGCAGCGCCCATGTAGCGATTGTAGATGGCACGAGCCGCGCCGCCAGCCGTCGCAGCGTTCGCGCGGTTGGCTGGCCATAGTGGGCCATGTGCTCGCGCACAAGCGGCAGCACCTGCTCGATCAGCCCCTGCGGCGCACCAATTCGTGTGAGCAGCGCTTTGGTCGGCGCAATTCCTGCCTGGGCATGGCCAGCACTGCGGATACGATTATCGCCCTCGATCGTCGTGGTCGCCGGCTTGCCAAGATCGTGGCAGAGCGCGGCGAACAGCAATGTGCGCCACGCCTCCGCCGCCAGCCGCTGCTGCCCGGCGATCCGCGCTGCCGCCTGCACAACATGACCAGTGTGCGTCCAAACGTCGCCTTCAGGGTGATGCGTCGGCGATTGCAGGCAGCCGCGCAATGCGGCTAGCTCGGGGAAGTGCGCCAACCAGCCGCTCTCGGCCAGTGCGATCAGCCCGCTGCGTGGGTGCGCTGCCTGCGCCCACTTGGCCCACTCGCCCCACATACGTTCAGGCGCGATCGACGGAGCCATTGGCAGCAGCAGCCGACAGCGCGCCGCTGTCTCAGGGGCTAGCTGCATATCGAATCGGGCCGCGAACTGCATGGCCCGCAG
>JACMIM010000100.1 GCA_014381165.1 Roseiflexaceae bacterium | reverse complement strand
GCGGTGAGCGGGCCAGAGTCGGTCAACGCCCGCACGCCGTTTGGCGTTGATCTGACTTGGAACATCCCTGACCTGCAGGTGGGCGACCGCTACTACGGTGCGATCGACCTGGTCACTCAGCCGACCAATGGCGTTGACCTTGGCTTGGTCAAGGTCGATCTGGTGGGCACCGAGCAGTACGAGCTGATCCTGCCGATTGTCGGTCAGTAGTCAGTAGAATTGCAGGCACAGCGAAGGGGCGGCATAGCGAAAGGGCGGGTTTCAAACCCGCCCTTTTGCGTACCCGGCGCTGAAGCGCCGGGCTATTGGGTGCGAAGCCCGCGTGTGTACGCGCCGGGCGGGCGACGGTTGGCACGTCACCGCGTTTCTCCTTTGATTTACGCGATTTTCGCCACACCCAGCATCACGCTCCCGCCACCAATTTCCAGCGCTTCGGTGTGCGCCCCCGCCGCTGGTTCGGCCAGTGTGAGCGACTCGGCCAGGGTTTCGCTGCGGATGTACGCGCCGTAGTGCGCCACCACCGCCGCCAGCGCCTCGGAGGCACCGCCGAGCGTAACATACACCCGGTCGGCGATTTCGAACCCCGCCGCTTTGCGCGCGTCCTGAATGTTGCGCACCAGTTCGCGCGAGAGGCCCTCGGCGATCAGTTCTGGCGTCAGGGTGATGTCGAGCGCGACCAGCACGCCATTGCCCTCGGCTACCGCGTACCCTTCCGGCGACGACGCCTCGACCAGCACTTCGTCGGGCTGGAGTTCCAGCGCCACGTCGTCCAGATTCAGTGTGAACGGTTGGCCACGCTCGACGGCCTGAGCCGCCGTTTTGGCCGCTTCGCCCGCCAATTCGCGCAGCGCCGCTGTCAAGGCCGGCACCTGCTTGCCATACTTCTTACCGACCGCGCGCAGATTCGGCTTGAAGCGATACTCGACCAGCGTAGATGAGCTATCGAGGTAGCGCACCGCCTTGACATTCAGTTCGTCCAGCAGCTCGCCCTCCAGCGCACGCATGCCCGCGACCCGCGCCGTCGGCACGCGCAGCCACAGTTCGCCCAGCGGCTGGCGCACCTTGATTCCGGCGCTTTTGCGCGCCGCCCGCCCCAGACCGACCGCCTCGATCAGCAGCGCGGTGTCGGCGATCAGCGCCTCGTCGATCAGCGCCTCGTCGAAGGCTGGCCAAGGTGCGAGGTGAACGGACTCGGGCGTTGAGTCTTGAAGCGTGAGGCTGGGGGCTTGTGTTTCCCCGCTAGACTCAAATCCCAAGCCCCTAGCCTCAAGGTTTTGGTACATTTCTTCGGCCAGGTACGGTGTGAATGGGGCCACCAGCCGAGCCAGCGTGGTCAGGCAGGTGTACAGTGTTTGGTAGGCGGCCGCTTTGTCGGCATCGTGCTGCTCACGCCAGAAGCGGCGGCGGTTGCGCCGAACGTACCAGTTGGAAAGCTCCTCGACAAAGGCCTCGATCGCCTTGGCTGGCGCGTAGATATCATACGCATCCAGCGAGGCCGTCACATCGCGCACCAGCGCGTGCAGGCGGGAAAGCGCCCAGCGGTCGGCGGGGGCCGGTAGGGGCGCATCGTGATGCGCCCCTACCGGCCCTTGCGCCCCTACCGGTTGCCAGCCGTCCAGGTTGGCATATGTCACAAAGAAGGCATACGTGTTCCAGAAGGTCAGCAGGAACTGGCGCAGCGTCTCCGAGATGTATTCCGGCCCGAAGCGGCGCGCGTTGTAGGGCGGGCCGCTGGCGAACATGTACCAGCGCAGCGCGTCCGCGCCATACTCATCGATCATCTGCCAGGGGTCGACGATATTGCCCTTCGTTTTGGACATCTTCTCGCCCTTACTGTCCAGGATGTGGCCCAGGCAGATCACGTTCTTAAAGGCTGGCCGATCGAACAGCATGGTGCCGAGCGCGTGCAGCGTGTAGAACCAGCCGCGCGTCTGATCGACTGCCTCCGAGATGTAATCGGCCTGTTGCGCCAGCTCGAACAGCTCCTGGTTTTCAAACGGGTAGTGCCACTGTGCGATCGGCATCGCGCCCGAGTCGAACCAGGCGTCGGCCACGTCCGGCACGCGCCGCATCGCACCATGCACCGGGTGCTCCCAGATCAGCTCGTCGACAAAGGGCCGATGCAAATCTAGGTCGCCGAGATCGCGCCCGACGCGCTCGGCCAGCTCGGCCACCGAGCCGATCACCTCGGTGTACGCGCCGTCTTCGGAAACCCAGATCGGCAGCGGCGTGCCCCAGTAGCGCTCGCGTGAGAGCGCCCAATCGATGTTGTTGACCAGCCAATTGCCAAAGCGCCCGTTCTTGATGTGCTCGGGCACCCAATGGATTTTCTGGTTGTTCTCGATCAGCAGCTCTTTTTTGGCAGTGGTGCGAATGTACCAGGATGGCTTGGCAAAGCTCAACAGCGGCGTCTTGCAGCGCCAGCAGAACGGATAGGTATGCTTGACCCGCCCGCCGCGAAACAGCAGCCCGCGCTCCTGGAGGTTGTGCGTGATCAGCGGGTCGGCCTGCTTGAAGAACATGCCGCCAAAGCCCAGTTCGTCGAACTGGGCATAGGTGGTGCCGCTGAGATCGACCGAGAACAGCGTGGGCAGGCCGTAGCGCCGCCCGATCTCCAGATCGCCATAAGCTGGCGCGATATGCACGATCCCGGTGCCATCGTCGAGCGAGACGAAGTCATCGGCTACCACGCGGTAGGCCTGGGCCAGATCTGGCGTATCGCCCGCGCTGGCCACGCCTGTGAACTGAGTTTGGTAGCGGGCATCGCGCAGCTGCGCACCGGAAAGCGTGGCCAGCACGGTGTACGCGCCCTCTCCCAGCACCCGATCGGCCAGAGCGGCGGCGATCACCACCCGTTCCGATGCGTAGTCGTCGTCGCCAAGGAGGGGCGCAGCAGGCGTCAACGCCGCCTGAGCGGAAAAAGTGTCGGACGCCTGCT
>JACMIM010000880.1 GCA_014381165.1 Roseiflexaceae bacterium | reverse complement strand
AGGTGACGAGGTGACGAGGTGACGAGGTGACGAGGTGACGAGGTGACGAGGTGACGAGGTGACGGGAAGGCCCTGTAGCGGCGAAGCATTTGCCCAAATAGAACGCCACGGCATCGATCGCAGCCACAGTGGTTATGGATCGGGCTTAATTTCTCGCGCGGGCAAATGCTTCGCTTCGCCCGGCGCGCCCGCCACCGTGTCACCGGCGGGCGCGCCGGACGCCAAGGCCTGCGACGCAAAATAGCGCACCGAGCGCCAGGCAGCCGAGCGCCAGCGGTGTAGCACCGCTATAGCCGAGCAAACCGCCGACGATCAGTAGCATAATTCCAAACAGTAGAAGTCCCATGATACTTTGCCAAGCATTGTGAGTTTGCATCGCAACCCCCTGTGTTGTGTTAGAACAATATATGCACATGACGTGCCAGCGAACGGCGTAGCAGAATCAAAGACCATACCGGAAAGCCCTCAACCCCCAGCCCTCAGCCCTCAGCCCTGCTCACGGTTGGCGTAACCGTTCGACCAATGCGGCGGCCTCGGGTGGCGGCGGCGGCGTACACAGGCTGACCACGGCTGTGACCAAGAAGTTAGCGGCGATGCCGAATACACCAGCGGCCACATTCGTGATGCCAAACAGGTTGAAGCCTGGATCGCGTAGGTTGAGCAGCATGTAGCTGAGCGTGACGGCCAGGCCGCTGACCATCCCGGCGACTGCGCCGCGCCCGTTGGCCCGCTTCCAGAAGATGCCAAGCACCAGGATCGGAAAGAATGTGGCTGCGGCAAACGAGAAGGCCCAGGCGACCAACTGGACGATAATAGCGAAGCGGCGGGTTGCCACCAGTGCCGCCGCCACTGCCGCGACTAGAATCATCGCGCGGCCAAACAGCAGGCGCGCGCGCGGCGACCCACCCTGCTTGAGCGCGCGGTTGTAGAGATCGTGGGAAAGCGCGGCGGCGATCACCATCAGAAGGCCGTCGGCGGTGGAAAGCGCGGCGGCCAGACCGCCCACCGCAACCAGCGCGGCGACCGCTCCGGGCAGCCCGGCCATCTCGGGCGCGGCCAGCACCACTAGGTCGGGGTCGATACGCAGTTCGCTGAACTGGAGCACGCCGTCGCCATTCAGATCCTGGATGGACAGCAGCCCAGCATCGCCCCAGCTGCCGACCCAGGCCGGTAGACTGTCGATTGGTTGGCCAGCCACATGCTGCAAAATCTCCAGGCGGGCGAACGCGGCATAAGCCGGCGCGCTGAAGTAGAGCAGCGAGATGAACAGCAGCGCCCAGCCGACGCTTTGGCGCGCTGCGCCGGTGTCGGGCACGGTGTAGAAGCGCGTCAGGATGTGCGGCATTCCGGCAGTGCCAAGCATCAGGCAGAACACGAGCGCAAGAAAGTTGGCCGGAGTCCAGTCGTTGAAGGGTGCGGCATAGGCGTTGGCAATCCCCTGCGCCGCCTCTAGCTCGGCGATGCGCGCGAACACGCCGCCATAGGCAAACTGCGCGAAGGGCGAGCCGGTTTCACGCTGTGACAGCAGGGCCACCGGCAGCAGGTACGCGATCAGCAGCACAATGCACTGCGCCACCTGCGTCCAGGTGATCGCGCGCATGCCGCCCAGGAACGAGCAGAACAGCACCGCGCCCAGGCCCAGCAGCACGCCCGCTAGGTAATTCACGCCCAGAAACCGGCTCATAATGATGCCGACGCCGGTGACCTGCGCCGTCAGGTAGGTGAACGAGATTCCAATGCCGATCACAGCTGCCACCAGCCGGGCGGCGTTGCCCTCATAGCGCGCCGCGATGAAATCGGGCACGGTGTACTGGCCAAAGATGCGCAGATAGGGCGCGAGCAGCAGCGCGAGCAGCACATAGCCGCCGGTCCAGCCAATGATATAGGCCAGCCCCTCGTAGCCAAGCAGCCAGAGCGTGCCAGCCATCGAGATAAATGAGGCCGCGCTCATCCAATCGGCACCGATCGCCAGGCCGTTGAAGAAGGCTGGAATACGCCTGCCCGCCACGTAGTAATCATCGAGCGACGATGCGCGGTTAGTCACGCCGATCACGGCGTAGATTGCGACCGTTACCACCAGCAGCAGCCAGCCAATGCTGCTGATGTCGAGCGTGCTGATGCGGTCGAGCAGCACGAGGCTGAGGCCGAGGGTGACGAACCAGCCGCCGAAAAGCGCGAATATCAGCGGCGTGCCGGTCGAGGGCAGCACGCTTGTGGTGGCACCGAATAGGCGCGCGCTTCTACCGGCCCGCCAGATGTACAGCCAGATCAGCGCGAGGAACACCACCAGCATGCCTTGGGCGGCAGCATGGTAGCCCAGCGGAAAGCCAAACAGCTCGAATTGATTGAGCCAAGGCGCGGCCAGTGTCGGCACGATAATCACCGCAGCCCAAACCGCCAGCAAGCCCAGCACCAGCCGCGTATTCGCACGCCAGAATGCCGGACTGGCCGGCGCTGTTTCTGGTGCGCTCACGGTTGGGATGAAGCGCGGCCTACCTAGGCGCGGCTGGAGCGCAGGTTCCGCCACTTCAGATTCGCCGCCGCGCCGCAGTCGGGGAAACAGCGCGTCGAGCAGCCGGATGGCCACCCACACCGAACCCGCCCAGAGTGCAATTACAACCAGAAGCCTTGGCCAATCCACAGGTGTACGCTTTCTCTGTTTTAGACGTATTGATGATAAGAACAAAGAACAAAGAACAAGGAGCAACGAAACGGCGAGGCAGTGAATAATGGGCCAAGCTTGGTAGCGTGTGTCCGAACATTTGTTCTTTGTTCTTTGTTCTCTTTGATGATAAGAACAAGCAGCAACGAAACGGCGAGGCAGTGAACAATGGGCCAAGCTTGGTATCCTGTGTCCGAACCTTTGTTCTTTGTTCTCTGTTCTCTGTTCTACGCTGCCTACACCGCCGCCTGCTCGCCGATTGGCACGGTGAAATGAAAGACTGCGCCCTGGCCAGGGCCGGCGCTTTCCACCCAGATGTCGCCGCCTTGGGCGTAGACAAGGTGCCGCCAGACTGACGGTTTCGCGATTTATCGACCCGGTAGAAGCGCTCAAAAATATGCGGCAGATGCTCTTCGGCAATGCCAACCCCGCTATCGCGAACGCTGAGTTGCACATAATAATCGAGGAGGCGTGCGCTAACTGCCACGCCGCCACCATCTGGTGTGTAGCGCAGCGCATTCGAAAGCAGGTTGATCAGTGTCTGCTCCAGCCGGTCGGGGTCGGCATAGACCTGCGGCAGATCGTCTGGCAGATCGAGGCAGAGCGTGGTCTGTTGGGCGGCAAACAGCGGCGCGAACTGATCGGCCACATGGCGGACAGTTTCACTCAGGGCGTGCGGGCGGGGCGCGATCGACAGCTCGCCGGCCTCGGCGCGCGACAGCAGCGCCAGCTCCTCGATCAGCCGTTTGAGGCGCACCGCCTCGTGCTGGACGATCGCAAAGGTGCGCTCGTGCGGCGGGATAACGCCGTCGATCAGGCCTTCCATGTAGCCCTCGATCGTGGTCAACGGGGTGCGTAGCTCGTGGGCGACATCGGCCAGCAGTGCCAGGCGGCGGTGCTCGGTCTGCTCGAGCGCGGCGGCTAGCTGGTTGATGCTGCGGCTGAGATCGGCTAGCTCGTCGTCGGAGTGAATCTGGGTGCGCTCGTGATAATAGCCGTGCGCCAGGCGGCGGCTGACCGCGCTGAGTTCCTGGAGCGGCTCGACCACACGCCGCGAGACGAACAGACTGATAAAGATCGCGGTGGTCAACCCGGCGAACGCGGCGATCAGCAGCGACTGATCGACGACTGCCAGAAAGCGTGTGGACTGGACATCCGCGCTTGTGACCAATGGCGGCGCAACTTGCCCAGCCTCGGATGCAGCAGCCCCAAGTGTCAGTGGGGCCTGCTGCACCAGCGGCGTGCTGGCCAGGTAGTGCGCAGTCAGCAGCAGCACAATCACGCCGACGACGATCGTCAGCATGTGTGAGACAAACAGCTTCCAGCGCAGGTGGCGAAGCCAAATCATAAGGGTATGGGTTAGGAGAACAATGAATTCATCGTAGGCGCGCGATATATCGCGCCGCCACGATGAATTCATTGTTCTCCGCTGATATGGTGTTTTTATGAAGTCAACGGCGGCGGGCGACGAACTTGTAGCCCACGCCGCGCACGGTGACGATCAGCTCAGGCGGGTCGTTATCCGGCTCCAGCTTGCGCCGCAGCAGGCCGATATGGACATCGACCACGCGATCGACGCCGGCAAAATCGTGGCCCCACACCCGTTCCAGCAGCTGATCGCGGTTGAACACGCGGCCCGGCTGCTCGGCCAGGGCGTACAGCAAATCGAATTCGCGGGGCGTGAGATCGACCAGCAGGCTGCCGGCCAGCACCTCGTGGGTTTCTGGATTAATTTTGAGGTCGTCATAACGGAGGGCAGGGCGGCTATTAGCCGCGCGTTGGGGCTGGCTGGGCGTTTGGCTGCGGCTGCGGCGCAGGATGGCCTTGACACGCATGACCAGTTCGCGCGGGCTGAACGGCTTGGTCATGTAGTCGTCGGCACCGACCGACAGGCCGACGATCTTGTCGATCTCTTCGGCGCGCGCGGTCAGCATCAGAATATAGACATCGAATTCTTGTTGAATGCGTCGGCACAGCTCGACGCCGTCGATGCCGGGCAGCATCACGTCGAGCACGACCAAGTCGGGCCGCAGGGCGCGCACCTGCTCGATCGCCTGCTGGCCATTGTTGGCGCTGTGGACGCTGAAGCCCTCGCTACGCAGGTAGCTGGCGATAAGCTCGACGATCGGCGCTTCGTCGTCGACGACGAGTATTGTCGCACTCTGCATCGAGCGGCACTCCTCGTGAATTGGTATCAGGGAATAGGCTTCATTGTAGCACACTCGCTCGAATGCCACCGCGCCGCCACAGCAGGCGGGCTGGAAGCCCGCTGTTAGCACCCAAAACGCGCTGAAGCGCGTTGATGCGGTTGAACGCGCTTCAGCGTGTTTCGCGTGGCTAAGAGCGGGCTTCTAGCCCGCCGCGCGCCCGGCCCGCCACTCACGCGCCGCCGACCAGTGCGGCGAAGCGCGGATCGGCGCGGATGCCGTCGAAGGCGGCGTCGCTGCGCGCTAGCGTGCGCCGCTACTCGTGTTGAGTACACGTTCAAAGACCAGGCTACTTTGTATCTGGCTAGCCTGATAGCTAGATTCGTAGATACGAAAGCGGCCTGGCAGATGTTCAAACATCAAAACGGTTGGAATCTGCCCTGCCAACGCTTCGGAGACAGATACATCGAGTCGACCAAGCTGGAGAAATTGGCGGTAGAGAGTAGTTTTAGAACCATCTTGCTGTTCGACATAAACCTGCCAGCGGTGGCCGTCATCCCACAGGGGCTGGCCATCTTCCACAAACGCATCTGCAAGCGTAACAACCCGTTCCTCAGTGCCATTGCCATCGAGATCGACAACCAACACGCGCTCATACTCCCATCCCACTGCGCCGCTGAATACTGGCTCGATTGTTGGGTTCAGGAGTTCAACTGTTTCACCAATTGCCGTGGGCTGAGGTGTTCGAGGGGAATAGGTTGCACCCGCAGATGGCTGTTGGGTGGAGTGAATCGTTTGCTTTGTCGCCGGGTCGAGCAGCATCGCTTGTTGGTCGCCGCCATGCGTGTAGGCAAGCATACCATCATCTGCCCAGTGTGCGCGCAACGCTACATTTGGTTCGCCTAGTACAACCGGCTCGGTTTGTCCACTTTGTAGATCGAGCAGGCCAGCCCGTGCGTCAGAATCGTACATGTTGGTGTCACCCAGGCGATACGTATTCCAAAATAACCATTGTTCATTCTTGGCAGTTGTCAAAAAGGCGCCCCCACCTTCGACCGCTGTCACTACTTCTTTAATGGTAGATGCGTCTGGGTCGATCCAGCGGATTCGTGTTGTCCCACCATTCTGAGCGTTGTGCTGTAGTTCATGGGTTGAAAGCAGGAAGTGCTTTTGGTTGGCTGCGCTGAGGCTGGTTACACTGATAGTACGGTGTTCAAGAACTCTCGGCAGTTCCAACAATCGCGTTGCCCCTTGGTTCAATGCACCGCCGCCCGCGCGTAATGGTGTGTACATAATCGCGTATTCGCCTTGAGGTAGCGAATGCATGGCGTAGTTCTGGATGGTGGCATTTGTCTCCATTGGTGGAAACTGCACCCACAAAACACCTTTGCTGTTTGCGGCCGCCATTGGTTTGATGCCCTGCGGCTGCTCGATTGTCCATCTTTCACCACCAAGCGTCAGCGATTGTAGAATAAACGGCACGCGAGTTTGTTGAAGCGCAATGCTTGTTGCTCGCTGCACGGCTTGCGTGGGGATTGGCTGAGGCTGTGGAGCGGCGTCAAAGGGCGATGCAGATGGGCCACACGCGGCAAGACATAATGCAACCAGCACGATATAGCTCTGAATGCAAAAGGGGCGGATGATGTTCATGGTCGTCCAGTATACCTGAAGGGGTGGAAGTGCCAACGCGCTCGATCGCGTTCTGGGAGCTAGCGTAGGCTTCCAGCCTGCGCACAAAAGGCCCGCTCACCGCCGCCCTCGCCCGAGATTAGAAACAGGTGTGGGTTAGATACGATCGCCGGATTGCGTCGGCTGGTGGGCCAGCAGCAGCTGCACGCTTTCGCAAAACTCGCGCTGCTCGGCCTCGCGACCGACGAAGTCGCCACGCGGGGCGTTGGGTGGGATGGCGGAAGCGCTGATGCGTGGCATAGGCAGACCTCGGATGGTTGAGCTGAGGGAGTGCTAATGCGCAGGCGCAAACTCAGTGGCTATGCGTTGTAATTCTCGTTGAATGGCAGGGTCGAGCGCCATTGCGGCAAGCGCCTGCTCATCAGGGAGTTCGGCAGGCAGCGAGCGGACGCGAATACGATGGGCCAATCGCTCCATCAGCTACAATTGGTCTGGGAGGGCAAGCCGATCAATATCAGCAGCAATCTGTTCAAGCAGTTCCACTGTCATGTGTGCCTTCTTAACTTACTGCGGTGATGGTCTTGGGTTAGAAAGTATAGCATACGTTGAAAAAGCCAGCAGGAATCAGTGGGTGTATGTAAACATTTGCGCCGCCACCACGGCCACCGGATGAATCCGGCGTCTGCTATGCGCCAAAACGCGCTTTAGCGCGTTCATGGTGTTCAACGCGCTTCAGCGCGTTGCGTCTATCAGCGGCGGGTTTCAACCCGCCCGCGCCCCGCCACACCTTCTCGTGCGGCGCATACACAACGCCCCGCCGACCGATCAGCGCTGATCGATGGGCGGGGCGTGCTGTGTTTCGTTAGCCGATTTCTGCTACGCACCCAGCGCCGCAAGATCGCGCAGCACCGGCTCGGCACCCTTCTCCAACTCGGCGGTCACGTCCGGCCAAACCGTCGCCGGATCCTCATTGCCAACGATAATCCGCTCCAAGCCCTTGCCGATGATCTGGTCGCCGCCGGCAATAAACACGCGCGCGGCGTCCTGCGCCCTGGTCTGCGGCAGCTGGTCGACGGCGACCTTGAAGTTGGGCCGCTCCTGAAAGAAGGACTTCATGTCGGCGCTTTCGACCGCGCTTTTGCGCACAGGCATGTAGCCGGTGCTCTGCGACCATGTGGTGGTGCCAGCCGTGTTGGTGGCGAACTCGATGAACTTCATGGCCGCCTGCTGGCGTTCAGCCGGGGCCGCTGCCATCACGGCCAGGCCTGCGCCGCCGGTGCAGCAGCCGAAGTTCTCTTCCTTTGGCAGAAAGGCTGTGCCAACTTGAAAGGTGGCGTCTTTTTCATAGCCGGCCAGGCCGCCGGTCGAGGCCATCATCGAAGCCGCTACGCCGCCCAAGAAATCCTTGTTGATATCCTGCGAGGCGATCGCCCAGGCGTCCGCACCGTTGACCGACTGGCGGTACAGCTCGGCGGCGCGAATGCCCTCCGGGCTGTTCAGCGTAATCTTGAAATCTGGGGTGGAGTACTCGCCGCCGTGCTGCCAGATCACGCCCTGGAACAGCCATGCAACATAACTGGCGGCGCTGGGGTGGGCGAAGGCCGCGCGGGTGATCGTGTCGCCGTCCTTCTGGAGCAACTGGGGTGCCCACTCGGTCATCTCGGCCCAGGTTTCGGGGCCACGATCGGGTAGGCCAGCCTCGGCCCACATGTCCTTGTTGTAGTAGAACAGCGGCGTCGAGCGGGCGAATGGCACCCAGAAGTGCTGGCCGTCGCGCGTGCCCTCTTCCAGCAGCACCGGCTGGAAATCGGCGAAGTCGATGTTCGCGCCTGCCGCCAAATCGTCCAGCGGCGCGATCGCCTTGGCCAGGTAGAACTTGAACCACCACACATCCGACAGCAGCGAGACATCGGGCGTGTTGTTGGCCTGGAGCGCGGCGGTCAGCTTTTGGGCGGTTTCCTCGTAGGTGCCCTGGAACTGATAGTTGACCTTGACATCCCCCTGCGATTCGTTGAACGCACTGACCATGGCCTGCTCGGCCTCGCCTAGGCCGCCACTGAACGAACCCCAGTAGGTCACATCGACCGTCGAGCCGGTTTGTGCGACCGTGCCCGCCGCCGTTGGTGCCGCTGCCGCCGGTGCGTT
>JACMIM010000009.1 GCA_014381165.1 Roseiflexaceae bacterium | reverse complement strand
CGCCGCCGTAGGCCCAACGGCAACGCCGGTGCCGCCCACGCCCACAGCCACCTCCGTTCCGCCAACCGCGACGCCGACGCCGACCAGCGCGCCGGGCGGCAGCATTGCCCTCGGCAACCCTGGCTTCGAAACTGGCGACGAGACTGGCTGGCTCAGCGGCGGCAGCGCCCATGGCGTTGGCACAACCAACCCGCACAGCGGCTCTTACGCTGGCTACAACAATGGCGGCTGGAACTCAGTGTTCCAAACCGTGAGCGGCCTACAGCCCAACACCACCTACACACTGACGGCTTGGGGCCGACTGGGCGCGGCGAGCGCCGGCAACAACTCAGCCTTCTATGTCGCCAACTACGGCGGCGCAGAGCTGCGCACAGCGATCAGCGGCACGAGCTACCAGCAGTACAGCATCAGCTTTACCACTGGCGCGAACACCACCAGTGCCGAGATCGGCCACCGCGAGATCAATGGCAGCGCGACGGTCACATACTACGACGATTTCGCGCTCAACGGCGGTTCGAGCACCCCGCCCACCGCTACCGCCACGCCAACGGCGACCGCGCAGCCATCGGGCCAAAACGTAACGCGCCTGCGCTTTTTTCCACGCGCGGGCTTGGCTAGCCGCATGGTCGGCGGGCGCTTCAGTGGCTCGAATGTCAGCCCGACCTCCAACTTCGTCACGTTGGCCAGCATCAGCAGCACACCGACCGACGGCCAGTGGAACGAGATCACGTTGAGCAACAGCACGACCTACCGTTACATCAAGTACGAAGCCCCGCCGCAAAGCTATGGCAATCTGGCCGAGGTCGAGTTCTACAGCGGCAGCAGCAAGCTGAACGGGAATGGCTTTGGCACTGCCGGCTCGTGGAATAACGGCGGCAACACCTTCGACAAGGCGCTTGACGGCAACACCGCCAGCTTCTTCGATGCCGCCAGCGGCGACGACCAGTATGTCGGTCTTGACCTCGGCGCAGCTGCACAGGCCGCCGCGCCGGGTTTCAGCCCAGCCCCTGGCACCTACAGCAGCGCCCAGACCGTGACGATCAGTAGTGCGACGAGTGGCGCAAGCATCCGCTACACCACCAATGGCAGCGCACCGACGTGTAGCACTGGCACGGCTGGCACCAGCGCCACGGTGAGCGCCACCACCACAATTCTGGCGATCGCCTGCAAAAGCGGCCTGGCCGCCAGCACGGTGAGCGCAGCCACCTACACCATCGGCAGCGCGCCGACGCCGCAGCCTGGCGGCGTCAGCCGGGTGTATCACATTGGCAACAGCCTGACCGACACGATCAACTACAGCGCGATGCGCTCACTGGTGCAGTCAAAGGGCAACACCTACGATTTCGGGCGGCATATGATCCCCGGCGCACCGCTGGATTGGATTTGGGATCACCCCGATAGCGGCTTCCAGGAGGCACCGTATGGCTATTACCCAAACGCACTGCCGAACTACACCTGGGATGCGGTAACGCTTCAGCCATTCGATAGGGGGCTGGAGGACGACACGACTGCCGCAAAGAAATTCATCGACCTGGCTCGCCAGCGCACGGCCAATAGCAACACCCAGTTCTACATCTTCTCGCACTGGATGCGCAAAAACAGCGACGGCACGCTCGACTATGATGCAGCCTGGCTGCGCCAATATACCGGCGGCTACGACGGCACCAACGAGACCAAGGACTACTATCAGGATTTGGTTGCCAACCTGCGCAGCCAGACCGGGTTTCTGGCCAAGCCGGTGCTCATGGTGCCGGTGGGCGATGTGCTGTATGAGCTGAATCAGCGCATGAAGCGCGGCGAACTGCCTGGCTACAGCAACGTGACCCAGCTCTACGCCGACGGCATTCACCTGAATAATGTTGGCCAGCTAGCGACCGCCGCGACCTTCTACGCCACGGTCTACAAGGCCAACCCGGCTGGCGCGAGTTACGCCAGCTACGATATCGTCGGCGGTTCAGCCGATCGCGATATTACCGACGCGCTGGCCGCCGCAATCTACGATGCAGTCTGGGATGTTGTCAGTGTTCACCCCTACGCCGGCGTGCAGTAAGCTCGTTTTCACCACCGCGAAACAGGCCGGGGCGGGTTTACAACGCGCCCCGGCCTGATCCGCTGCCACTATGGTATAATGCCTTCACACGCGGGGACAACCCCCGTTTTCTTTTTGTTAGCATTATGGCGGTGAGATCTGGTTGTTCCAGGTCGCTTGCCACAGAGACGCATGGAATATCAGCCTGATCTCAAAAATATCACCGGCCAGGGCGGCACGATCGCCGAGATCGATCAGCAGAGTATCGCCGCCGAACTGGGCCTGATCGTCGGCGACATCCTGGTGTCGGTCAATGGCAAGGCCCTGCGCGACGTGATCGACTACCGCTTTTTGATCGCCGACGAAGAGGTCGAGATCGTCGTGCGGCGCGGCGAGGAGCTGTTGGCCTTCCAGATCGAAAAGGATGCCGATAGCGACCTGGGCGTCGAGTTCGTCGAGCCGCTGTTCGATCGGCTGCGCACCTGTAATAATAAGTGCCCGTTCTGCTTTCTGACCCAGATGCCCAAGGGCTTTCGGAAGTCGCTGTATCTCAAGGACGACGACTTTCGGCTCGGCTTTCTGTATGGCAACTTCGTCACGCTCACCAACCTGACGGACGAGGACTGGCAGCGCATGGAGGAGCAGCACCTCAGCCCGATGTATGTTTCGGTGCATGCGACCGACCCGACGCTGCGCGCGATCATGCTTGGCAAGCCGCAACTGCCCGATGTGCTGGGCCAGATCCGGCGCATGGGTGAACTTGGTATCGCCGTCCATACCCAGATCGTGGCGACGCCGGGCGTGAACGATGGCGCGGCGCTGCACCAGAGCATCCGCGAACTGGCCGAACTCTACCCAGTCGTTCAGTCGATCGCGGTGGTGCCGGTCGGGTTGACCAAATACCGCTTTACTGGCAAGGCCCCGCAGACGATCAAGTCGGCCATTCACATCCACGAAACGCCCGAGTGGATCGACGAAAATTGGGAAAAGCAGCCGCTGTGGGACGAGGCATTTGCAGCTAGGGGTCAGGGGCTAGGGGCTAGGGGTCAGAACCCTGGTCTCGCGATTGCCCTAAACCCAAGCCCCCAGCCCCTAGCCCCCGGCCTTGTAGTTGCCCCCAACCCTCAGCCCCTAGACCCCGGCCTCGGCTTCTGCTCGCGCCAAATCATCTCGACCGATGTGCCGATGCGCTGCTACACCGGCGCGGAGGCTGGCCAGATTATCGACCTGATTGCCGCGTACCAGCGCGACTACCAGCAACAGCACGGGATCAACCTAGTCTACCCGTCCGACGAGTTCTACATTCTGGCCGAGCGCGAGTTGCCCCCAGCGGCGGCCTATGACGACATGCCGCAGTACTCGAACGGCGTAGGGATGACCCGCGATTTCCTGGATGGCTGGGCCACCGAGCAGCGCAAGCTACCGGCCAAGCTACCGCGGCCCACCCAACTAACACTCGTCTGCGGCACGCTGATCTCGCCGCTGCTTCAGCGGATCGTCGACCGGTTGAACCGCGTGGGCAACCTCGATGCGCGGCTGCTGCCGGTGATAAATGGCTTTTTTGGTGAGATGGTTACGGTATCAGGCTTGCTGACCGGCCAGGATGTCACGGCGGCGCTGGCGACCAGCGGCGCGGAGCGAGCGCTGCTGCCGCGCGTCATGTTCGATCACACCGGGCGGCGCACGTTGGACGAGTATTCGATCGAGCGAATGGCCCAGGAATCGGGCGTGCCGCTGGCGCTGGCCGGCGAACCCGACGAGATTGTGCGCTACGTGCGAGCACTAGCCAAGGCAGCGTAATGGCCGACACGGTGCGGGTTGGGGCACAGCATATGCCCCAACCCGCACCGCATCGCACCGAGGAAACGCATGCAAACCTACCACCGCGCGATCGAGGTTGTGCAGCGCGCCAATCAGCTCGCCGCCAACGCTGGGCTGGGCGAACTGCTCCAGCACGCGCTCGACCTGTTCGTGGAGGTGGCAGGAGCGACAGCTGGCACACTGTATCTGTTTGACTCCGAGCACGACGAGTTGATTTTCAGCGTGGTGCGTGGCGATCCGAACAGCCAGCGACTGATCGGCCAGCGCATTGCCGCCACACGCGGCGTGGCCGGCGCGGCAGTGCGCACCGGCGCGCCAGTGTTTGTCGCCGATGTGCGGGCCGACCCGCGCTGGGATAGTAGCTTTGGCGAGCTAGCGGGCAGCGTCCTACAAAGTGCCTACTGTCTACCGCTTTCCTATACTGGGCGATTGATTGGCGTTGTACAGGTGTTCAACCTGACCGCCGGTTCGGTCGACGAGGCCGAGGAGCTGGCGCTGTTGCAGCTG
>JACMIM010000879.1 GCA_014381165.1 Roseiflexaceae bacterium | reverse complement strand
TGGCGCGCAGCCGCTCCGCCGCCGATTCGGGATCGCGCCAGTCGCGGCCTTGGATGAACGTCCCGCCAGGTCGCAATACCCGCGCGACTTCAGCCAGCGCGCCACGCCAATCAGGAATCAGGTGTAGCACATGCACGGCCAGCACCGCGTCGAATGTGTGGTCGGCGAACGGCAGCCGCGCAACATCGCCCTGGAGCAGCTGCAGCGTAAACGCCGAGCTATTCTTTTCTGGTTCTTCGCGTTCTCCAGGTTCTCCGCGATCAGATTGCGGTTCCTGCGCGACCCGCAGCATATCCCGCGCCAGATCGATCCCAACCACACGGCAGCCAGCTTGGGCGACCGGCCAGGCGATCCGTCCGGTGCCAACGCCCAACTCCAGCACCAGCGCGTTGTATCCAGCCATCTGCGCAATCGCGGGGCCGATCTGGGCTGAGACCGCATGCGGGTGAGCGCGCTGCGCGCTGTAGGAGGCGGCGATCTTGTCGAATTTGATCTCGATAGCCATGATATAACCTCGGTTGAGGCACGTCACGACGCGCCCCAACGTGACAACTCGGCGGGCTTCTCCGCACAGGATACCACGGCTTGTCGGATTGTAGGCAGGACTTTCGCTTAAGAAGTCTTTTTCGCCTGCGGCGGGCAAGGAATTGATTTTTCTGTGGTAATTTTTTGCGCTGCAGCGCAAAAAATTACCACAGAAAGAGTATATCTTGGGAGCAAGCGAAAGCCCTGATAGGATAATGGCAGGCGGCTTCGCGCTGTTGTGGGATACATCTGGCCAAGCCGCCGTAGCTACACACTAATTACCGCGTAGTGAAAGTGGCAGGTACACGCGCTGCGAAGTTGGCATAGGCGGCATCGGCGTGACCGGTGTCGGGCTTGGGGGCAGTTGCTCAACGCCTGTTACTTGTACGCTGTTCAGCAGAAGCCCGCCCTCACCATCGGCGAGCAGCAGCGTGCTACCCCTCAGCGCGATACCTTTACCCGGCGCAGTGAGCACCTTCACTTCTAGCCGCCGTATGCGCCCTGGATTCGTGGCATCTAGAATCTGAAGGTAGCCATCATTTAGGCCACTCTCGATCACATAGATGAGCGGACTGTCGGCCACCAAGCTGGCCAGAAAGTTGATGTCAGTGCTCGAGGCAAGCGGTATAATTGGGCGAGGATTGGTCGTCTCGCCGACATCTACTGCATTGGTTGGCCCATATCCGCTCAGATATGCGTAGTTGCCGCTCAGAGCGATGAGCCTACCATTACCAGAGATATCGCTTTGAAGCACCGGCACAAGGGCGCTTGCATCAAGAATGGCGAGTCGTCTACCTTCGTTGACTTTGTTGTAGAGCACATACAGTTTCGTGCCATCACTCGCAATGTCGTAAATCCAATCTAGCCGCACAGCTGCGGGAAGAGCTATCGCCACTGGTGCGTTCGGGTCGCTTACATCGATCGCGCTCAAGCCGCCCTCGCCCGCGACATACACATGGTTGCCAACAATCGCAAGTGGTGACCTGCGGTAGAGGTCGATCGAACCTAATGCGACGGGCGTGCTGGGGTTCGAGATGTCGAACAGCTCGAGCCTGCTTGACGACACCCCCGCCTCAGAATCGAGGCGCTCCGTCACCACATAGGCGCGCTGGCCGGCCAGTTTCAGATTTACAGCTGGCGCGCCGGTTGCGGCGGCACCAACTTCACGCGGCTGGGCTGAATTTTCTAAGTCGATCGCACGCAGGCCGCTCGTCGCCGCCACATAGGCATAGCGACCCGCAACTGCGACATCGTTGGCACCCCACGCCGCGTAGCGACCAATCGTCGTCACGGTGCTCGGCGTGGTCGCATCGGTGATCAGCAGGCCGTTTTCGCCATCGGCAATGTACAGCCAGTTGCCCACAGCTTGTACATCCCAAGACTCTCCCGGCGTCTCGATGCTGCCCAACAGTACCGGCGAACTGATCGCGCTGAGGCCAAAGATCGTCACCTTGCCAGTGTAGTGCGTCACATAGGCGCGGTCGCCTGCGACAACGACATCCTTGACCCTGCCCAAGTCTTCGCTCGCCCAGGAGGATGCCCCATCAAACACAAGCAGCCGCGATTGGCTTGTTTGATAGATCGTGCCGTCGATGACCTGAACACCAAGCGCAGGGCCATTGTAATAGCCAGGAATAGTGACCGGATTAGCAGGGTCACTTACATCGAAAACCCCTACGCCATTGAACCCCTGCGCGACATAGACGCGATCACCCTGCACAGCAAGATCATAGGACTCGCCATTTACGCGGCTTAGGAGCCGTGGTGCAGCCGGGTTACTCACATCAAACACGAGAAAGGCGCTACTCGATGCAACATAGGCCACGCTGCCAGCCACTTGCACATCATAGAAGCTCGCGCCAACAGGACTGCCCAACGACTCTGGCTCGCTGATGCGGCCCACTATGACTGGAGCAGTGGGACTAGCAATATCGACGATCAACAGCCCTGCGCGATCAACCGTGATATAGGCGCGCTGGCCAACAATCCGAATCGCCTGCACCATCTCGGCAGTTTGCAGCCGCGCAACACGCCGGGGCGCTGCCGGGTTCGAAACGTCGACCACAACGAATGCTGCGCCCTCGCCGATGTAAGCGTAGTTTCCGCTCGCCGCGACGGTCGGGACGCCGCCACCAATGCTGCTTTGGAAGCTGGTTTGGGCCGTTTTAGGAACTATTACGTTCACCTGCGTGCTGGCCGTGTATGTCCCGGCCTCGTTTGTAGCAGTCACGGTGGCGGTGTAGGTGCCAGCTGCCGCGTAGGTATGGGAGGCGGTGCGCCCGCTGCTGGTCGTGCCATCGCCAAAGTTCCAACTGTAGCTCGCGCGGGTTAGTGTGGGAGTTGTAGCCGCGAACGCCGTTGGCTCG